>CBDUCT010000055.1:0-13631 GCA_965365715.1 uncultured Cyclobacteriaceae bacterium
GGAACCTGATTCCCTGAGGCCAGATAGTTGGGGTCTCTTATCTCCTCCCCTTGTTTCAACTGCACGACTCAGCTGTGAGATTGCAATAACAGGGATATTCAATTCCTTGGCTATATTTTTTAAGGCACGTGAAATTGATGCTATTTCCTGTTCCCTGTTACCACTCGATGATGATTTGGATTTATCTCCCGACATCAACTGAAGGTAATCCACTATTAACAATTCAACACCATGTTGAGCAACCAGACGCCTGGCTTTGGCTCTTAATTCCAGAATAGTCAAAGCCGGTGTATCGTCAATATAAATAGGGGCCTCTGTCAACTTGGAAGTCTTATAGACTAATTGCTCCCACTCATAATCTTCAAGATTTCCTTTCTTGATCTTATCCCCTTCCAGTTCAGCTTCGGCAGATATCAACCTGTTAACCAATTGAATAGAAGACATTTCTAAAGAGAAAATCGCACATGGGCGATTAAAATCAACAGCAGCATTCCTCAGGGCTGAAACTACCAGCGCAGTTTTACCCATTCCCGGGCGAGCTGCAATAATGATCAGGTCTGATTTTTGCCACCCGGATGTTAATCTGTCGAGGGCCGTAAACCCGGATGGAATTCCGGTAAGGCCATCCTTCTGATTCTTTTTTATTTCCAGTTCCTTAATGGCATCGTTCATCAGGGAACGCATGCTGTCAAAATTCTTTCGAATATTGGTTTCAGAAACATCAAAAAGTGATTGCTCGGTTTTATCAAGCAACTCAAAAACATCTGTTGAATCCTCGTATGCATCTTTCTGAATCTCAGATGAGATCTGTATCAATGCACGCTTTATAGCCATTTCAATAATCAGTCGCGCATGATATTCTATGTTTGCGGAAGAATTTACTTTTGAGGTTAGGCTGGTAATATAATAGGCACCTCCCACAAACTCAAGCTTTCCCTTTTTCCTCAAACGGTTCGTTACAGTCAATATATCTACAGGTTCGGAATCCTCAAACAATTCCTTGATTACCTCGTAGATCTCGCTGTGAGCATCTTTATAAAATATTTCAGGTTTTAAGATCTCAATCACTTGAGACAGAGCATCTTTTTCAAGCATAAGAGCCCCTAAAATAGCCTCTTCCAGCTCTGGGGCTTGTGGCGGCAACTTCCCCAGGTGGGCACTTAAGTCCAGGTTCGCAATTGATCTACCCCTCGGTCCTATTCGAATTTTTGATGATTTATCTGACTCCATTAACCCTAATAAAAAACTAAATTTTGTGTTAACAAATGTAAGTCATCCATGCACGTATAAAAAAGAAATTCTGCATAAGTTTTGGTATTTTTATCCACAACCTGCCTGGGTATTATCAACAAACAAAAATCACTTTTTAACAAATTATTAACATCATTTTAACTAAGTCCCTTTGGCCCATCATTAGATTGTTATAAATTTGAAACTATTATATGATCAACCATGACCAACACATCCATTTTATTGCAATCGGCGGAAGTGCTATGCATAATCTGGCCATTGCTTTACATCAAACAGGATATTTTGTAACCGGATCGGATGATGATATTTTTGAACCATCCAGGTCAAGATTATCAGCTAATGGATTATTGCCCGCAGAATTGGGTTGGCATCCTGAAAAAATAAGCAGAAAAACAAAAGCAGTTATCCTTGGAATGCATGCCAGGATCGATAATCCGGAATTAAAAAGAGCCACCGACCTTGGTATTCGAATATATTCCTTCCCGGATTTCGTATTTGAATCCTCTAAAAATGCAAAAAGGGTAGTGATTGCAGGATCACACGGAAAAACCACCATAACTTCAATAATAATGCATGTACTGCGCCATGCGGGTAAAGAATTTGATTACCTGGTTGGAGCCGGCATAGAAGGATTCAATAACATGGTTAAGCTGAATGGAGCTCCTATTATTGTTCTTGAAGGCGATGAATACCTGTCTTCAGCCCTGGATAAAACCCCCAAATTTATCAGATACAATCATGATATAGGCCTTATTAGCGGGATAGCATGGGATCATATTAATGCATTTCCATCAAAGGATGAATATATTGACCAATTTTCCAGATTTATTGATAACACCCCGGATGATGGCTGCCTTGTATATTTTGATGAGGATCCTGTAATAAAGGAACTGTTAAAAGGTAAAAAAAATAAATTCAGAATAATTCCATACAGCACACCGATATATATTGTAAAAGATGGTCAGTATTACTTAAAAAATGAATTATCGGAAACCGGCCTCAGACTTTTTGGCAAACATAACATGCAGAACCTCGCAGGCGCTATGGAGGTCTTGAAGCTCCTGGGCTTGCCGGAAAAGGATATATTTAAAGCATTGAGATCATTTGATGGCGCTGCCAACCGGCTTGAAAAGTTATTTGATGACAAAAGTATTATTATCTATAAGGATTTCGCACATTCACCATCAAAATTGAAATCTACAGTAGAAGCTGTCCATGAGCTTTACCCTGAAAAGAAAATCATTTCCTGTTTTGAACTACATACCTATAGCAGTTTGAATAAGGCCTTTCTGGGTGAATACAGGAATAGTTTTCCCTCCGAGGGCATGAATATGGTTTTCGTAAATGATCATACACTTAAAATAAAAAAAATGCCGCCTCTTAGTGATGATGCTATCAAAACTGGTTTCAACAATGATAAATTAACGATTATTCGTTCGAAACAAAACCTGGAAAACCTCATATTGGATAACATTCAACCTGATACCGTGCTTTTGTTTATGAGTTCAGGTAACTTTGGTGAAATGAACTATTCTGATTTTATAGAAAAAATAACCCAACAATTACCATAATCATATCATGTATTTAAAATTAAGAAATCCACTGATATTCTTTGATCTTGAAACAACCGGTATCAATATATCAAAAGATAAAATAGTAGAAATAGCGGCTGTTAAAATACTTACTGATGGCTCCAGGATTGAAAAAGTCCATAGGGTCAATCCGGAAATTCCAATTCCGGTGGAAGCCAGTCTGATACATGGTATTTATGATGAGGATGTTAAAAATGAACCGAATTTCAAACACCTCGCAAAGGAACTGGCCCAGTTTTTTGAAGGTTCAGATATGGCAGGATTCAATATCCTTAAATTTGATGTTCCCCTGTTGGTGGAAGAATTTCTTCGTGCAGGAATTGATTTTGATATAAGCAATAAGAAACTCCTGGATGCACAGAAAATTTTTCATATGATGGAAAAAAGAAATCTCACTGCAGCCTATAAATTTTATTGCAACAAAGATCTCGAGGATGCACATAGTGCACTGGCTGATACTCAGGCAACCATAGAAGTGTTTGAAGAACAAATCAGGCGTTATGAAAATATGGAAGTTATTGACCTGCAGGGTAAGAAAGTCGGAATAATTGAAAATGACATGGGACAAATTCACAATTTGACCAATCGGAGAATGGTGGATCTGGCCGGCCGGGTTGTATATAACGATGAGGGAGAGGAGATTTTCAACTTCGGAAAACACAAAGGCAAAAAAGTAATTGATGTGTTTAATGCTGAACCCTCCTACTATGACTGGATGCTTAAAAGTGATTTTTCGCTGGACACCAAACGAAAACTGACACAAATTAAGTTAAGAGCTTTTAACCGAGGCTAGTATTTAGTAAATTATGTAATTAATTGCAATCAATATTTTTATGTCCAAAATAATCATAGTATCCAACCGATTACCCATCAAGATAGAAAAGGCCAATGGCGAGTTAATATATAAAACCAGTGAAGGAGGATTAGCTACCGGCTTAAGCTCTGTATACAAGCAGGGAAAAAATGTTTGGATTGGCTGGCCTGGCATTGTTCTGGATAAGAATAAGGATAAGAACGATGTCAGCAGAGACTTGAAAGATGAGAACATGGTTCCCGTTTTCTTCACGGAATCTGAAATTGAGATGTTTTATGAGGGTTTTAGTAATGCAACCATATGGCCACTTTTTCATTATTTTAATCAATTTGCTATATATGATCAGGGCTTATTCAATGCCTACAGGAAAGCTAATCAAAGATTTTGTGATTCTATAGTAGAAGTAGCAGAATCCGGGGATATCATATGGATACATGATTACCAACTGCTGTTACTACCCGAAATGGTAAGAAAAAGACTTCCTGAAATCAGGATTGGCTTTTTTCAGCACATTCCATTTCCTTCTTATGAAGCTTTCAGATTGCTTCCATGGCGCAAGGAAATATTATTTGGGATGATTGGAGCTGACTTGATTGGCTTCCATACCTATGATGATATGCGTCACTTTCTTAGTTCAGTTAGCCGTATTGCCGCCATACCCAGCACAAAAGGTGTAATAAATATTGATTCCAGACATGTTGAGGTAGATTCTTTTCCAATGGGTATAGATTATCAAAAATACAGTGAAGCGGCTTCCTCTCCGGAGACCCTGAAACGGGAAGTGGACTATAGAACCTCTATTGGCAAACAAAAATTGATGGTCTCGATCGACAGGCTGGATTATTCCAAAGGGATACCTCAGCGATTGATGGCTTTTGACTTATTTTTTGAAAATCATCCTGAGTTCCTCGGACTCGTATCCCTGATCTTAATTGTTGTTCCATCCAGGGACAATGTGGGAGAATATAAAAGGCTAAAAGAAGAAATAGATCTCCTGGTTGGTAAGATAAATGGAAAACTAGGAACAATTCATTGGACTCCAATTCACTATTTTTACAGATCTTTTTCACTTCATTCCTTATCAGCTTTTTACAGAATGGCTGATGTAGCATTGGTAACACCTATGAGGGATGGGATGAACCTTGTATGTAAGGAATATATAGCCAGTAGACTCGACCAGAAGGGTGTTCTTATACTCAGTGAAATGGCAGGCTCTGCTAAAGAACTGTCAGATGCTATTCTCATCAACCCTAATGATATAAATCAAATAGTCGAGGCTATATACACCGCATTGACCATGCCTCCAGATGATCAAAAGGCGCATATCAGCGTCATGCAGGAATCTTTAAAGAGGTATAATATTCATCACTGGGTTAAGATCTTTATGGATAAGCTTAATGAGGTTATCGAAACTCAGAAATCCTTTGCCACTAAAATAGTGGATAAAAATGTGATGAAAGTTTTCAAGGATCAATATGATAAGGCTAAAAAACGCATCCTGTTTCTTGATTACGATGGCACCCTGACAGGATTTCATGACCTTCCATCAAAAGCAAAACCTGATACAGAGCTTCTGGAAATACTGGAGAAGCTTGCAAAGGATAAAAGAAACAAGATAGTTATAATAAGTGGCAGGGATCGGCAAACACTTGAAGACTGGCTTGGTAAGCTAGATATTGATATAATTGCCGAACATGGTGTATGGCTTAAAGAACAAAGAAAGAAATGGAATACGATCTTCCATATGAGAAATGATTGGAAAGATGAATTTCGACCCATTTTTGAATCCTATGTCGACCGCACACCTGGATCCTTTGTTGAGGAGAAGGACTATTCCCTGGTATGGCATTACCGGAAAGTTGAAACCGGTCTGGGTGAATTGAGAACACGTGAACTGGCCAGCCATTTAAGATATATGGCCTCCAATAAGAACCTAACGGTCATGGAAGGTGATAAAGTAGTTGAAATAAAGAACTCAGAAGTGAATAAGGGTTATGCAGCAGATAAATGGCTCATGAAAGATAAATATGATTTCATTTTTGCGGTTGGTGATGACTGGACAGATGAGGATACATTTACAGCCATGCCTGAGAAGGCGATAACCATCAAGGTGGGACAAATATCATCAGTGGCTAAATACCGCATAGAATCCTATAAATTAGTGCGGAATTTTTTGAAGTACTTGATTACGGATTGAATTGTTTAATTGCAGGCGTTGAAAAAAACAATATTTAAAACATTAGCGAGGCTTAACAGGATTATCCTGCCGAAATACAGTAAAAGAGATCTTACGAAGATTTCCAAGATCGATAAATTGATCATCGCTTACCGCTATTATATCACGAAAAACTCTCTATAATCATCATATTTAGTTAAATGCAGGTCTCCCCTGTGGGGTAGGGGATATTTTAACTTTTATATATTTCGCTATCTTTTAGCAACTTATAAGTAATTAATTCAAGTAATACATTAAGTGTTACAGATTAATACTTGCTTTTCCAGTTCGAGCAATGGGCACTTTAAATCCCTATTATTAATTATACCAGTTATTATTATAAGCAGATCATTTTTGCAGTCATATGGATTCCTGCTTTCAGGTCACTTTTTATTAAGTTACTCTGCGACTGATCAAGACTTTTAATATTTTGGGAATCCTAATCTCTGACAATTCATTTGATTCCATAGTGAAAATCTATTCATCAGCTGGTTTCCAATGTACAATTCCTCGAAAAGATTCATAGAAATACTATCCTTTAAGCGAACATAAAATGGTCTTAAGGGAAAGTATACGCTTTCAGCATCAATATTAACCAGAAATTTAAATTGAGATCTTCCTTCCAAGTCATGTCAGCCAGGCATTGGCTGATTAATGCATAAAGAATCAGAACCTGATCGCATCACTCAGATCTTAGAGCATAAAAGCAGAATTCCCATTCTGTGAAGTAAACTTAAATTTTATCTGTGCATTTTTGCACAAATTAATTATACATATATTTGTTTTTAATTAAATTAAATATATATTTGAAATATTATAATGTGCAAATATACACAGTAATGAGTTATGTAAATATTGAAAAAAAGGCCGAAAGGGAGTTTAAAAAGTTCGTAAAGCACAATCTGCTGAAACCGAAAAAGTGCAAGAGGATTGATGAAGCAAATTATTGTATTCAGCAGATTCACCTGAAAATTCAGGAATTCAAAAACAAATTCGATTATGTTCCTGCATCAGCGCAAATAATGTTCAATGAATATCAAAACATTCAAGACAGGATGGTGTATGAGAATTTTAGGGAAACTTATCAAAATGTGTTATGCTAGAAACTGGTAAGGATAGAACAAGAAATGGGGGCATTACGTATGTCCCCTCTCCTGTCTCTGTAATGTATAAAGAAACATACAGTATAGAGGTAAATAAATCGGGACGTCTTCAATACTATAAGCAATCCTATAGTAAAAAAAGGACCAGGATAACTAAAACAGAATTTTCCAAAATTTATAATTCCAGCCGGATCATGGCTATTGAACCGGTCCAGAATATTTCAAAATCTAATAATCATTTCCTGCTCAGGTTTTTTACTTACTAGAAATTCCCTATATTTATTTTTTTAACGGTGTTTAGTAAATTAACTCTGTAGGATGGGAATCTCCGAGCGTAAAAAAAGAGAAAGAGCAAAAATGCAAAAGCTTATTCTCGATACAGCCAATACACTTTTTCTTAAGGGAGGGCTGCAAAACATTTCAATTAGAAAAATTGCAGATAAAATTGAATACAGCCCTGCAACAATTTACTTGTACTTTAAGGATAAAGATGAAATCATTAATAGTCTAAGAGAAAAGTCTGTAAATGATTTCATTAAAAAACTGGAAGAATACAGCTTTATCAAGGATCATTTCGGCCGGCTGAAGAATATGTCCAACAGCTGGGTTGAATTTGCCATTTCAAATCAGGAAAAATACAAATTAATATTCCTGAACAAGGAAAAAGTGAGTGAGGATAAGATTTACACTTATCTTAGCGATATACTTTTGAAAACGATCAGCGATAACCGAATCCAGAGAATGCCGGTAATTGAAGGGACAACAATTGTTTACTCTTTTTTACATGGACTTTCTCAAATGGTAATGTCCAGGAAATTTGATATTCGTTCAAAAGCTGAACTGAAGGAATTTGCCGAGAATATAATTAACCGGTTTTTGAACGGGCTCAGAAGCGGGTATTAAGAATTTTTATTCCTTTCCTTTTTCAAGAACATCCCAGGTATGATCGGATAAAAGTTTAATTTTAGCCAGGTATTTTTTATATGGGATATTCTTACCCCATTCTTCCGGGCTGATCATGGAAAGAATATTTGTTCCATCTTCTTTCTCATACAGATAATAAAAATGATTTATAACCGGTTCAAAATTAATAGTAGAACGATAGATTTTTTCCGATACCTCTACCCTGCTTTTAATTTCTTCTGCCTGCCTGACCAGCACTTGCATCTGTTCATACAGTTGGGACATCTCCCTTTGTGTCTGATCCCGCATGGCCATCATCGCCCTTCCTTTTATTTTGCCTCTATCTTCCGGCTTAACCAAAGCACTTCCCACGTGATGAGGAAAACTGATTGTTCCGGGAATTTCAGTTATCTTATCGCTATCAATAGGATTGCTGTTCTTTTTTATATGCTTCTTTTTACTCAAATGTGGATGTTTACGGAATATAAAATTATTTTTCCAGATCAGATTCTTCAGTTTTAATTTCTTCCTGACCGCTGCCCGGGAATGTGGTCTTTCTTGAAAAGTCATAAATAAAAAACATTACCATCAAAAGAAAGATTATAGCAATGATCAGAAATATAATTTTGGAACGTCTCAAAGGTCAGGGAGATTGATTCTCAATTATCTTAAATTCCACCCTTCTGTTCAGTCTTCTTGTTTCTTCTGATTTGTTACTGGCAATAGGTTGAGAACCACCATAACCTTTACCCTGGATCCTATCCTCATCAATTCCTTTCTCAACAAGGTAATTCTTCACTACATCCACACGTTCCTGGGACAGGGCAACATTTTTTCTTGCATTTCCTACATTATCAGTATGCCCACTTAATTCAATCATAATGTCCGGATTGTCTTCCATCATCCTGTGAACAACATCCAGTTCAACATAGGAACTATCAATAAGGTTTGCCGACGCACGATGAAACAGCACATTATTTAACTTAAATACTTTCCCAACCTCAAGGGGTTCAAGATAGTAATTCTTCAGCACTAGATTCTGCTCATATTCGGAACTAACCACTGATTCTTCCACATTCATGAATCCTTTGGCTCCAACCCTGATCATAAAACCATCTTCCGATTCTATGTTTATTTGAAATTCTCCGGAACCAGCTTCAGTATCGGTAGATGCAATTTCTTCTTCAGCATTCAAATAAACTGATACTGAGGCTGGCAAAGGTTCGTTATTTGTTGCATTAAACACTTTTCCCTGGAGAACTATAACATTCTTTTCAACTATTGATTCCTGTATAATTTCATCCTCAGCCAGAATAGTTTCTTCAACAGGTACAATAACATCCTCAGGCAACAACTTGAAATATTTAATATCGCCATATCCATCACTATTCTGTGTTGAACAAAATATTACCTCATCGCTTCCTGGAACGACAAAATAGAACAATTCACGCCCATTCGTATTGATGGGTTGACCAAGGTTAACAGGTTTTGACCAATTTTTCCAGGAATCATCAAGTCTTTTACTCATAAACAGATCCATACTGCCCAATCCACCAAGTCCATTACTGGAGAATATCAGGGTGCGATTATCTGCGGATAAAAATGGCGTTTTCTCCTGATATTCAGTATTTATTACCGAGCCAAGGTTTTTCACATCAGTCCACGATCCGTCAGTTTTACGAAAACTCACATATATATCCTCGGCACCTCTTGTACCATATGTTTCAATCGAGTGCAGCATAATATTTCCGTCATAAGATAGACATCCACTTTGCTGATCTGAATAATTATTAAAATAGGGTATATCGACAGGTTCAGGAAAAGTCCATTTTTTATTATTATAATGAGAAACAGAGATTCCCCTTGACTTAGCCCTTTTATTCCCAGGCAAATAATGACCAGCGAGGTATACTGAATTGCCTTTGTTAGAAAAACCTATTAAAGCATTATATTGTTTGTTATTAAGTGGTTGCCCAGGGTTGATGGGAGTCGTCCACGCTCCGGAACTATCTTTTTTCGAGATCCAGATATCCCCGGGATCTTTGGTGCCTCCCATGTTAGAGGGATGTTTTGCAATTGTAAAATATAGCGTTTTCCCATCCGGGCTAAGAATAGGCGCCTGTTCATCAAATGTGGAATTGACATTTGTTCCTATACCAAGAACCTGATATTTCCCTGATTGACCGTAAGCTAATTCTGAAGATGATAAATAAAGTAAAAAACATAAAAATATAAGCCCTGCCTGCTTCATGATAAAAATATTTTAATTAATCAAAATTCATCAAAAAAACCCTAATTTCCCATAGATCTGCAAATTTGAATATTTAATTTCTTAAGGTTTACTGATCCAGGGATTGTTTTTGATATAAAACCTCCAGGGTAAATTAGCGTCATTACCAGCATAATCAACACCTATCCTTGTGGTTTTAACTATTTGAATTTTTTCAGGATTTTCAGTTGCATATTCCAGCCATACCCTATTACCTGTGAGATCTTCACCATAAAAACTTTTATCAATTCCCATTGCTTCAGATAATATTCCAGGTCCGGAAGTGAGTCTTTCCACTGAGTTTTTATGTCTTCTGTGCATCATCGTATCCAATCCGATAACAGGCTCAATCGCCCTGATCAGGCTTGCATCCGCCCTATTTGATTTATTAGTGACAATATTAAATAAATAATGGATCCCATAAATGAGGTATACGTAGGCCCTGCCCCCATCCTCAAACATGATCCTATTCCTGCTGGTCAGCCTGCTGGGATAAGCATGGCTTGCCCGATCAATCGAGCCGCAATAAGCCTCCGTTTCAACAATTATACCTGATGTGATCTTGTTATCAACTCTTGTGTGTAGAATAGTACCCAAGAGTTCCTGCCCTATCTGAACAACATCATTGCGTAAATAAAATGCCTTTTCAATGATCATGTTATCTGAATTACTAAAATATCCGATCTCAATTCCTAAAAAATAGAAATTTATAATTAATATAGTAAGTTATTTCAAATTTAAAACATAAATTATCATCTATGAGTATTGCTAAAAAATTCAATAATATATTGATATTCAGTATATTATTATCATTTATCTTATCTGTTAATTTAAGTGCTCAGCAAATTAGAATGCCAGCACCCAGTCCTTTATCGGAAGTCAAGGAGACCGTTGGATTGACAGATGTAAGCATTGTATATTCCAGACCCAGTATGAAAGAAAGGGTAATATTTGGCGATCTTGTTCCTTACAACAAATTATGGAGAACAGGGGCTAATATGGCTACCAAGATCACCTTTAGTGAAGATGTGAAGATTGAAGGCAGGGAACTTGCTGCCGGTTCATATTCCTTTTTCACCATTCCTGGAGAAAGTGAATGGACGTTGATTTTCAATACTGTTGCAGACCAGCCTGGTGCTGCTCAGTATGACGAATCCAAAGACGCCCTGAGGGTAACGGTAAAATCTGATCAAATGCCGATAAGTGTTGAAACTCTTATGATCGGGATTAACTCGATCCGGAATGACCATGCCTATTTAATGGTAGTTTGGGAAAACACTATAGTCAATGCTAAAATCGAGGTCAACACAGATGAAGTTGTTATGGCGAGTATAAAGCGAGCGATGGATCCATCGAGTGATGCTGGAAAATACTGGGCCGCTGCAAATTATTACTATGAAACTGACCGTGAAATGGATAAGGCTCTGGAGTGGGTTAACAAATCAATCGAGCTGGGCAATAACCGCTTCTGGGTGGTCCATATGAAAGCCAAAATTCAACAGAAAATGGGAGATTGCAGTGCTGCTGTTGCCACCGCTGAAGAATCAAAGAAAATGGCTCAGGAAGCCAATAACGATGATTACGTGGCTCTTAATGATAAACTCATTGCCAGTTGCAAATAATTACCAGGACAATACTGTCCGATACAATACATTTAAATGGGGCCTTCAATTGAAGGCCTTTTTTTCTTCTAATATAATTCAGAGACCATTATAAGGATCAATTGATAGCAAGTGCCACTGTCATTGAATATTAATTCATTATAGCAGTACTTTTGGCTAATGATTGAAAAATGGCAATTAAACATTGCCTATTCCTATACTTCTGATCCGGAAGGCTTCACAGAGAACTTATCTATGATCCAGCTCATCAGAATTGTCAGTACACACCCGATGGCGTTATACCACAAATAACCAATCTCAACAACTCCAAATGTTGTTAAAATATGAAGACCGATGACAAATATCTCAGCTATTAATGCTCCGATAAATATGGAAGTGCCACGAATTGACTTTATAAAGAAAGCAACGAGAAAAATTCCCAATATAGTGCCATAAAAAATAGAACCTACAATATTTACCGCTTCTATCAGATTCTCCGATTGTCTGGCAATGAAAGCGAACATAATAGCAATCAGTCCCCATAATGCTGTTGCGATTTTTGATATGATTAAGTAATGCTGATCACTGCCTTTAGGTTTGAGCCGCCTTTTATAAAAGTCAATTACGGTTGTGGAAGCCAGCGCATTCAATTCGCTTGCCGTCGAGGACATGGCTGCCGAGAAAATAACTGCAATAAGTAAACCAATAATACCTTTGGGCAGATAGTTCATTATAAATGTAATAAATACATAATCCGAATCTTTCGTTTCAGCCTCCGGATCCATTGAAGTAATAAGATCTTTCACTTCATTTTTAAGACTTCTGGATTCATCATTCAGAGCAATTGCTTTTTCAGTTAATTTTTCGACCGCGATCGGATCTTTTTCATTGTAGGCCTTAGAAAGATCGAGCAATACTTCCTTCTTATCCGCAAAATTATGATCATGTTTTTCCTGAAGGGCTTGATATTCAGCAGTATTTATAATTTCATCTTCCAGATCAACCTGTTTAAAGTACAAAGGTGGTTGTATAAACTGATAAAAAACAAATACCATCACACCGACAAAAAGTATGAAAAACTGCATGGGAACCTTTAAAACCGCGTTAAACATCAATCCCATCCGGCTTTCTGTAATGCTCTTTCCGGCAAGGTATCTCTGTACCTGCGATTGATCAGTCCCAAAATAGGACATCGCCAGAATTAAACCACCGGTGATCCCGGACCAGAAGGTATATCTTTCACTGAAATCAATTGAAAAATCAATGGCATTTAATTTGCCAAGTTTGCCGGCGATCTTTACAGAATTCATAAAGCTGACCTGTTCCGGGAAATAGCTTATGATAAGAAAAAATGCAATAAACATCCCCAGCATAATAATGGCCATCTGGTATTTTTGAGTCAGACTGACTGCTTTGGTTCCACCGGAAACCGTATATATGATTACTAGTATTCCAACGAGTAATATGGTAAAACTAAGGTCCCAGCCAATTATCGTTGATAATATTATCGCAGGGGCATAAATTGTGATACCGGCAGCAAGTCCTCTCTGTAATAAAAATAGAAATGCACCCAGCATCCTTGTTTTGAGATCAAACCGGCTCTCCAGGTATTCATATGCCGTATAAACTTTGAGCTTATAATATATGGGAATAAATACAGCTGAGATTATGATCAACGCAATGGGAAGGCCGAAATAATTCTGGACAAACCTCAGACCATCTTCATAAGCCTGTCCCGGTGTTGATAGAAAGGTAATTGCACTCGCCTGTGTGGCCATCACTGACAGTCCAATGGTCCCCCACTTCATGCTATTGTCACCAAGCAAGTATCCTTCAATATTTTTACTTCCCCTGGTTTTCCATGCGCCATATATGACTATGAA
>CBDUCT010000056.1:0-13462 GCA_965365715.1 uncultured Cyclobacteriaceae bacterium
GACATATATCTTGACACAATCCCCATCAACCACAGCACCAGCCAAGGCATCACTCTACAAGATATAGAGCCCGGGACGGATGCGAATATTACGGTTTTTGATCCTACGATAGAATGGACTTTTGATGAAAGTTCCAACCAGTCAAAATCTTTGAATTCGCCGTTTCTGGGAAAAGAACTTACAGGAAAAGTAGTAGCTGTTTTCAATAAGGGAAAAGAAAAGATATTCTTATAGTATCTTGAAAAATCTTAAACCTGTCCATACCGTATCCATAAAATATGGTAGCATCGCCACATTGTTATCCATTATTTTATTTCTGATACTGTATTATGCGGGACAAAACCCATTATTGATACCGGCTTTCCTTGATTTCAGGATACTGTTATTCCCTATATTCCTGGTTTTCAGTATCAGGGAATTTAAGGAAAATTATAACAATGGATATCTCCACTTCTGGCAGGGATTCAGCATTGGCTTATTGGTTATTCTGAGCATCGCATTCCTGATGTCTGTTTTTATTTGGATTTTCGGATCCTGGATCGAACCGGAATTTGTTTCAAATTTTATACAATCATCCATTGATCAGATTGAATCGGCCAGAAAGAAGATCCAGGATGCAATTGGGGAAGAAGAGTTGACCAAAGTTCTCGAGATATTACCTTCCACAACATTATATGACCTTGCGTTAGATTATTTTTTGAAAAGTTTGCCTTATGGCTTATTTTTAACTATTATCATATCGCTAATTCTCAGGAAGAAACCTAATTTTTAATACTATGGAAAAAAGCAATCTTTTTAATCACGCGCTGAAATTCGGATTCATAATCGGAATTGTAAACATAATCATCGGAATCCTTGCCTATATGGTAGGAGAAACGCTAATGGTCAAATGGTGGTTCGGTTTATTGATCATTGTAATCAACATAGCACTGATTGTTTACAGTGGTACGCAATATCGTTCCTCTGTTGGAGGATATATGAACTTCAAAACCGCCTTTTCCGTTACATTTATTACTTTTTTCATTGCTGGGATCATTGGAACTATTTTTAATATCCTCCTGTACCAGGTCATTGATCCTGAACTTCCGGGAAGGCTGGCAACTGCCGCCATAGAGCAGACAGAAAGAATGATGACCAATATGGGTGCACCTGCTGACCGCATCGATGAACAACTTCAGACCATAGAAGGAAGAATGAATGATCAGTTCTCCCTTATGGGTCAGATAAAAGGATTTGGTATTGCCCTGATCATATATGCAGTACTTTCACTGATACTGGGAGCAATCCTTAAGAAATCAGAGAAAGCAGATAGTGCCGTTTAGGCAAATTTTAAAGAAATTAAAATTTTAAAACCTTCAGGATGGTTTTGTCATAAACCTACTGAAGGTTTTTTTATTGCAGAGGTATTCTGCTATTGTTGGATAATTTATTTAATTTGGCCCTGAATTATTCATGATTATGAGTGAGGTCCCGGATATATCCATTGTTGTGCCTGTATTTGATGAAGAGGAATCAATCCAGGAATTAAGCGAGTGGATTGACAAAGTAAATGTGGAGAATAAACTTTCCTATGAGATCATCTTCATCGATGATGGAAGTAAAGATTCTTCATGGAAGATTATAGAGTCTCTTTCTGAAAAGAATATCAATATCAAAGGAATCAGGCTTAGTAGAAATTATGGAAAATCAGCTGCACTGGACACGGGATTCACAGCATCATCTGGTAAGGTAATCATAACCCTCGATGCTGATCTGCAGGACAGCCCGGATGAAATCCCCTATTTATATAAAATGATCGTTGAGGAAGGCTACGACCTGGTCTCAGGATGGAAAAAGAAACGCCATGATCCCATCACCAAGCGTCTTCCATCTAAATTTTTCAACTTTGTAACCAGCAAGATATCCGGTATAAAACTTCATGATTTTAATTGTGGCCTGAAGGCTTACAATTCCAGGGTGGTGAAAAACATTAATATCTATGGGGAAATGCATCGGTATATCCCAGTGATAGCTAAATGGAATGGATTTGATAAAATCGGCGAAAAGATCGTTAAACACTATCCAAGGAAGTTTGGACGTACAAAATTCGGAATGGAGCGCTTTATAAATGGATTCCTCGATCTGATATCCATCACATTCGTTATGCGCTTTGTGAAAAAACCTATGCATTTTTTCGGGACATTGGGAACACTTTCCTTTTTGCTTGGCTTGTTCATCACTTTCTGGATTATTGGTCTTAAGCTCTACCAGATCCAGAATCATCTCCCCGTCCGGGAAATTACCAGTCAACCTCTGTTCTTTTTAGCTCTCGTGGCCTTAATTATCGGGGCACAGATGTTCATGACGGGATTCCTCGCCGAGATCCTCACATTGAACTCAGATAAGACCTCACAATATCTTATCGTTGATAAAAAAGGTTTCAAGTAAATCCATGGCAAAGCGGTTTTATTCCATTATCATTCCTGTTTATAATCGCCCTGATGAAGTAGATGAATTACTGGAAAGCCTCACACTACAAACCTATAAGAATTTCGAGGTGATCATTGTTGAAGACGGTTCAAAAAAAAAGTGCGACAAGATAGTCGAGAAATATATTCATGAATTAAACATCAATTATTGTTCTAAGGAAAATGCAGGCCAGGGATTTGCCAGGAACTATGGGTATGAAAGGGCCAGGGGCGAATATTTTATTGTCTTCGATTCCGACTGCATTATTCCTGACCACTATCTTGACACTGTTGAGACCTTTTTGAACGAGAATTACCTGGATGCCTATGGAGGACCGGACAGGGCACATGATTCTTTCACTCCTATACAGAAAGCCATCAATTTTTCCATGACTTCCATCTTCACAACAGGTGGAATTCGAAACAAGAAAAAGGCTATTGGTGGATTTTCACCTAAGAGTTTTAACATGGGGATCTCCAGTGTAGTTTTTGATGCCACGGGAGGCTATATCATCCCATATAAAGGAGAAGATATCGAATTCAGTACCCGTATCAGAAAGATGGGATTCAAAACCGGACTGATAGAAGAGGCCTTTGTATATCATAAAAGACGTACCTCCTGGTTTAAATTTTTTAAGCAACTCCATTTCTTCGGGACCGCCAGGATCAACATTGCACGATTTTTTCCTGATCAATTAAAACTTGTGCACTTTTTCCCGGCAATCTTTACCCTGGGATTTATTTTGACAATATTAATGTGGTTCTTTTATCCTGCATTAGCGAAAGTCCTCACATCCATCTTCGTAAGCTATTTCTTAATTTTATTCATAGACGCTTTAACAAGAACCCGTAGCCTTTGGATCTCATTATTAGGTATCTGGGCCGGTTTTATACAACTTACGGCATATGGAACTGGTCTTATACAGGAATTATTGATCTCAATTTTCAAAAAATGAGATATTAAGCCCTTAATCGGTTTTTTTTCTAAATTTAAAACTTTTTACAGATCTGTTTCATCTATAGTCCAGAAGCTTCTTAAATCAATGGCGGAAACATTAAGAGACATAGCCCTATATCACAGTGAATGCCTGGTAGAAAAATCACAAAAAGGTGATAACCATGCATTTGGGAAATTAGTTGGATTGTGGTTTAAGAGGATCTATAACGTTGCTTTGAAATATTTTGGTGACCATGACCTGGCCATGGAGGTAACACAGAGAACTTTTATAGCTGTATATAAACATCTGGACAGCATAAAAGATGTAAAAAGCTTCAAGTACTGGCTTTACAAAGTGGCAATCAATCAGTGTCATGAGGAAGAAAGAAGACAGAGAAGGAAAACCTGGTTTTCAATCTTCCAGAGTGATGAAGCCAAAAGGATGGAAGAAATCAATTTCCAACCTGAAAAAGAATTTCAAAGGAAAGAAACAGAGGAAATTATGGGTAGTATTTTGAAAACGCTTCCGGAAGAACAAAAAGTGGTCATTATCATGAAGGAATATGAAGGGATGAAATTCCGGGAAATTGCCGAGACCCTGGGGATCTCAGAGAATACAGCTAAGTCAAGGTTGTATTATGGGCTGAAGAGCCTTAGAAAAACAATAGAAAATAGTGGATTAAACTTAGAATATAAATAATCATGGGTACAGAAGATTTTAACAAAGAGCTTATAACATATCTCTATGATGAAATGTCGACTGAAGAAAGACAGCAGTTCGAGATAGCCATGGAAAATAATCCTGAGCTTAAGAGAGAATTCGAAGAATTAAAAGAAATGAGACAAGGACTTGCTCAGATCCAGGACAAGGAAGTAATGGAACCTTTCTTCCTCTGGGGTAAACAAGGATCAGACTCCTGGGCCAGCATGTTCAAAAGGAGGAACCTGCTGATGTTCAAACCTTTTATTGCTGTGGCTGCATCCCTCGTTATTGTATTGCTGGTTGGTTATCTGACGAATTTTACAATAACGTATAAAGACCAGTCTCTTTATATTGGTTTTGATGATTCCAGTACTCAGGGTTCTGAGGCAATCTATACACAGGATCAGGTTGCCCAGCTAGTCAATGAGGAAATTGCGAAAAATAACGCTTATATATTCTCGAAATTAACGGAAACGGAAAGTAATATAGATAACCGGTTTGCTGCACTTGAAAATTCTCAGAATACTCAATTAACGCCTTCATATGCTGCTGATGTAGTGACCAGGGAAGAACTTGATATTTTCCTGGCGAATGTGAGGAGCAATAATCTGAAAGTTTTACAAACCTATCTGCAATCATCAAGTGTACAGCAGCAGGATTACTTTCAGGCGGTGCTCACCGAGTTCTCTGACTACATGGAAAATCAAAGAGAAGAGGATTTAAGGTTAATAAGAAGAAGTTTAATCAATCTTCAGGAAGATCAGCAGACGCAAAAAGAAGAAACTGATCAGATACTGGCCAGTATATTGACCACTGTAAATAATCAAAATAATTAATACGATACAAAAGCCTGATCCTTCATAATGGATGGGTATAAATGGTCTGGACGTAAACAATGGGAAAATAAAATATAAAGATATGAAAAGGTTAACTATAATATTACTAATACTGATCAGTGGAAGTGCAATAGCACAGAATATTGATGAGGAAAAAATGAACCGGGATCTTGAGATAGCTAAAAATGTTCTGGCTACCATTTTAAAGGGTGATACCGAAAGGCATTGGGGCTCCGGGTCAATAAGTGGATCTTATGTTCAGGGGTATGGAGTGATATTCTCGATCCCGAAACATTATTCAATGATCCATGTCAGACCTCCAAGAGCTGTTGTCGCTCCACGTGTCCGGGTTAGAACAGATGTTTCTGATGATGGAACTATAATTATTAAGGAAGATATAAAAGCATATGCTGAAGAAGCAGAAAAACTGGCTAAAAAGCAGGAAGAATTGATGAAAAAACAGGAAGAACTGGCCAAACAGCAAGAGGAATTATCTGAAACGGAAAAGGAAGAACTGGAAGAAGCTATGGCTGAACTGGAATTCAATGCTCAGGAAATTGCGGAAATAGCAAAGGAGGCGGAGCAACAGGCGCTCTTATGGCAGGCTGAATATTCTGAAAATCTTGAAGCTTCCATGGAAAAAACAGAACAGGCTGTCATTACATTCCTGGCAGACTATGCTGATCTTATCGGTCAGCTTAAACCTACTGATAATATCCTTGTAAAACAGGATTCACCATACGATCAGGATATATTGATTTATGGTTTTGGTGAGGGGGATGATGTCTGGGTCGATGCGGATATTGATGTTGATGCAGATGATACAGATGCTACTGGCATTTACTCCGGTGGCCGGAAGAAAGGATCTGGTTTTTCTGCAGAGGTCTCCAAGAAAGTGGTTACTGATTACAAAACAGGAAAAATCGATTTTGATACCTTCAAGGAAAAGGTGAATATAAAAAGGGCTGCTCCTGAAAGGAAAAGTGCTGACCTGGATATGTTCGCTAGTATATTCAAACAATACTACAGCCCGAAAATGTCAACGACCTTCTTCACGGAGCGTACTCCCAACTACGAGATCCTGGATAACTTTGGTGTGATCTACAGTATCAGTACTTATTCTTCCTATGTCGATGGCAGATATTATAGTATGCCGGTTCTGGATAGGAAAAAGGTCAGTTCTGAAGAAAGAAAAGAAGCCATTGAGGAATTATATCCCAAGTTCGAGTCAGATATTAAATCCTTTATTATCGATTATGGCAGAACGATCCGCTCTTTACAGGAGGATGACATGCTCTTGCTGAAGATCAAAATGACTAAATGTGAAGATTGCAGCATTCCTAAAACCATTGATGTATCGGTAAAAATGAATGTTCTGAAACAATTTGATCAACAGAAGATCCCGAGGGAAAAAGCATTGGCTTCAATAGAGATCAAGAAAAATTTTAAAAGTTCGAACTTCTGATCAATACTCAAATCTCTTATATATCAAACTGATCAGGATTAATCCTGGTCAGTTTGATTTTGATTTTTTTCTGTTATATACCAGGAATTATACCAGTTGATCAGGCGTAACACATTTTTTTCATTCCAACCTGTTCGCTTGATCTCTGATAAAATGTCTTCGTTGTCATACATGAACTCTCTCAGAACGTCTTTTTCCTTTTTAATACTTACAACACTTCCCTTCAGTATCCTTCTGGGTCCCGAATTTTCTCTTTCCACATAATAAAAGGGAACCCGGCCACCATTGATTTCTTCAAATATATATGAATACAGTTTGATGATACCATCAGCTTTTCTTTCATACAACCATGGCCCATGATTATCATCTTCAGGATTGATGGTAATAAATACCATGTCTTTTTTGGCATCATAATACCCGATCAACTCGTCTTGTTTGTATTTTATTGTTCCGCCGCCATCAACAACTTTTAATTTTACCCGGCCAGATACATCGGTTTTAATTTTCCCGTGTAATGTATCCTCTGATGTAAGGACAATATAAGAATCGTTTTTCTGTGCTTTGACAATAGGTGATATACAAATGATCCCAAATAAGGTTAGAATAGCTAAATGTATTTTCATGAAAGCAAAGAAAACAAATCAATCGCAGAATCAATATAGAATTATCAATTCTATGGATTTTTCATCTTTATTTTCATGAATCATGCTGGTCTAAATGATCAGGGGCGAAGTGTTTTAGCTTTCTTTCGATTTGATTTGAGCACCAGACCCGGTGGCTGACAACTATCGTATGTGGTGAATAGATCGATCAGTTTACTATCCTTATAATAATAATAATCGAATTTTTCAGTATCGATTTCAGCGAGCGCACAGTCTGAATCATTAAATATCGCCATCAGGGTACGGATTAGAAACTGCTTCTTAAGCTGAATTACGAGATCTTCTTCAATTTCAACGAAAAAGAGATCATAATAATCATTGATCAAATCAGAATTAAGGTCCAGCCTGGAAAAATACAGGTTCATGCTGCCATCATATATTTTCTTTATGAAAATATATTGATCTACGTTATTAATCTTGATCTTATGGGATATCAGGCTGAATTCATCAGAAATAAAGGCTTCTATAAATAGGGGACAATATTCCTTATATTCAAATTCTGATATCTTTCTGAAGATAATGGATTCGAATTGCTTCTTTTCTGAAGTTTTCTTTAAATATCCATGGAGGGTGTCACAAGATGCTGTTATTAAAACACCTTTAATCTCTTTCCTTTCTCTGGCCTTAATAGATACTAAGCATCCAAAGATGATAAATAATATGAGCAATATCCGTTTCACAGTAATCATAGCTACTAAAAAATGTGAATAAAAACGGATGGTCAGGTTACTAAATTAATGGTTGGTCAAATAGCTGGTTTTATTTTTTCACATAATATGTTTAAACTGGTTGTTTTTAATGTTTATCTGAACATATATCCGCTTTCCTTAAAAAAGGTAAACACCTGATCAGGATTTTATTTGTCATTCATACAGAAAAAATTCCTCTTCAACTAAAATATTCATCTCTGTACAATCAATTATATGGGTAATTCGGTATAATAATTAAAAATAATTCGGTTGTACTAATTATCTGAATAATAAATAGAATGCGATTTGAATTGAAAAGCAAAAATTTAAATGAATTTAAGGATCTATTAAGCAAGATCCTGTTCAACCCTGCCATCAGATCAGCAGGTTTTGATGATGATTTTAAAGTAATTATCAACCTGGACAGAAGCCATCTCGCTGATTTTTCAATGCTGATCAGAAATACTAAAGTTGAGGTTGCTGAGTTGCGAGTTTGAACCCACAGATTACTAAAAAATGCCATTAGCAAACCTTCTGAGCACTTCAGTGTTCATTTTCGTGCACTTTTTAAGAGTCCAATTGCCTTTTCATCTGAAATCTCAATTTTCTCCTGATTTATAGTTGTTTTTAATACAGAAAAAGGGTCAGTGTCCGGTTTTAATACACTTAATACCCGATGAATAATTTTTATGTATCTGATTATTAAGCATTTACAAAGTTTGGCACGCGCTTGGCACATTTTAGGGTGAGATTAAATTACTATTAGAATGAAAAACCTTAATAAAGCTACAATATTCGGATGTCTTACAGTTCTCTTAATCATTAACATCCAACAAACCAAAGCACTAACCAGGATGGATATCGAATCAATTTTAGAAACTAATGATTCTGAGCTGCTATATGATATCCAAGAAGTATTGGTTGAAAAGCAAACCATGAATCAGCCGGTGGAAGTTTCAGTTGAAATTGTGGACCAGAACTTCAACGTGATTGCTTTTGGAAACGAAAATGATAATAAAATAGAAAAATTAATAAACAGGTCAGATCTGTTAACTGAAATAACGGGAAAGAAATTTTTCCGTCTGTGCTATGAGACCGAGAAGATCAGGCGTAGCTTAAAATTCAATACAAATAATTAACCACAATTATTACTTTAAATTCCGATCACCTCTGCTTTCTTAGTTCCTTCTTAATCCCGCCTTCCGGCGGGATTAATCTTTTATTTAACCCATGAGAATCTCAACCTGGTTCTCACTTCCCGCAGCGCAGATTGGAATTATGGTGTCTTCAATGGTCTTTCTATTCAGCTTTATAGATTTTATCCCCTTACTCACATGGTCCGGATTTTTAACCATGATCTGATAAACAGCTCCCCTGAAGTTTCGCGTTATATTGAAACCTTCCCAGCTTTTGGGTATACAAGGATCAACGATCAAACCATCATAATCGGGTTTGATCCCCAGGATATATTGAGTTATAGCATAATAATTCCATGCAGCTGTTCCTGTTAACCATGAATTTTTAGCCTCGCCGGGTTTAAAGGCATCTTTCCCGGCTATCATCTGAGCATATACATAGGGCTCCGTTTTATGAAGGTCGCTGATCTCCTCAAGAAAGGAAGGCGCTATTTTCTTATAGTAATCGTAGGCCCGGTCACCTCTTCCCAACAAGGTCTCACCGATCATGATCCATGGATTATTATGGCAGAAGATACCTGCATTTTCTTTATATCCTGCAGGATAGGTAGAGATCTCTCCATATTCAATGATATACCTGGTGAACGCCGGGTTATTCAGTACAATACCGTATTTGCAATCAAGTCTTTCCTTAACAGCGTCCAGGGCAGTCATAGCACGGCCATCCTCCAGTCCAATACCCGCCATGGTACAAAATCCTTGGGATTCTATAAATATCTTCCCCTCCTCATTTTCATCGCTGCCCACCTTTTTACCATAGAAATCATAGGCCCGGATAAACCACTTCCCATCCCAGCCATGCTCATCGATGGCATTCTTCATTTTTTCTATATGTTTCTCTGCTTCCGTGGCTACGTCTGTCTTTCCTATTTGATTGCAGAGACCGACAAAATCGGAACCGTATAAGACAAACATGCCGGCAATCATAACGGATTCAGCAGTGCCTCCTTCTTTATTCTCTGTGGTCTGAAAAGATTCATTGGGATCATTCGAAAAGCAATTCAGGTTAAGGCAATCATTCCAGTCTGCCCGGCCTATCAATGGTAATCCATGTGGGCCAAGATTATTGACTACATGATAAAAGGATCGTTTTAAATGTTCAAAATGGCTCTGAGCGACACTCACGTCATTGTCAAATGGTACTTGTTCTTCCAAAATGGAATAATCACCTGTTTCCTTTATATAGGCTGTAGTCGATAAAATAAGCCACAAGGGATCATCATTGAAATTTCCACCTATGGCATCATTACCTCTTTTGGTCAAAGGCTGGTATTGATGGTAAGCTCCACCGTCTTCAAATTGCGTAGCGGCAATATCAAGAATTCTTTCCCGGGCTCTTTCAGGGACCTGGTGCACAAAACCGATCAGGTCCTGATTCGAATCCCTGAAGCCCATTCCCCTGCCTATGCCGGATTCAAAGTAGGAAGCACTCCTGGAAAAATTGAAAGTGATCATACACTGGTATTGGTTCCATATATTGACCATTCTATCAAGTCTCTCATCACCAGTCTGTACCTGGTATTTTGACAGAAGATCATCCCAGAAATCACCCAGTTGCTTCAGGGCATCATCCACCTTTGCAACAGAATCAAAGGCGCTTATCATATCTTTGGCCTTCTGCTTATTAATCACTCCCTTTGATTCCCATTTCCGGTTGGCTTCATTCTCCACATATCCTAGCATGAATATCAGGTCTTTGGATTCTCCGGGTTCCAATTCAATTTCTATGCAATGAGATGCAACAGGCGACCATCCATGCGCTATATTGTTGTTTAATTCACCTTTTTCAATGGCAGCAGGTTTATCGAAACCGTTATAAAGTCCTAAAAATGAATCCCTGTCAGTCTCAAATCCATTGATCCCGGAATTTACGGAGTAGAAAGCATAATGATCTCTCCGCTCCTTATATTCTGTTTTGTGATAAATCACCGATCCCTCCACTTCCACCTCCCCGGTAGAGAAATTCCTCTGGAAGTTGGTCATATCATCTTCCGCATTCCACAAACACCATTCCACGAAAGAAAACAACTTGAATTTCTTTTTTTCCTCGCCATCATTCCTAAGACAGACCTTCTGGATCTCTCCCCAGAAACCAAGAGGTACAAAGTATAATATTTCGGTTGACAATCCATTCTTCTGACCGGTAATGCGGGTATAGCTGAGTCCATGCCGGCATTCATATTTATCCAATCCAGTTTTCACCGGTTTCCATCCGGGTGACCAGATGGTATCTCCTTCCTTTATATAGAAATATTTTCCACCATCATCTATGGGTACATTATTATACCTGAATCGCGTTATCCTTCTATATTTGGCATCTTTGTAAAAAGAATAACCTCCCGCTGTATTGGATATAAGGCTGAAAAAATCCTCATTTCCTAAATAATTGATCCATGGATAGGGTGTTTTCGGATCAGTAATTACATATTCCTTATTCTTATCATCAAAAAATCCGTATTTCATTCTTCCATATTTGAGAATTACACCATTATTTATCTTTGGGGAGCTTATCCCACCATGTTTTCTTAAGTATTAATGTACATATAACAGCTATTGCTATACTTATTATGGTAGGAACCCCTTCCAGCAGCACGATATAAATGGGGAATATGACCAGTGCAGTTTGCCAGATGGTACCAATGACTACATTAAACATATCCCTTTTAAAATCTTTATTTCTCTTGAAATCAGGATCCTCCGCGATTACCTTGTCATGGATAGGTTTCCAGAAGCCCCATGGCCGGACATTTTTATAGAATTTTTTCAATACCTCCTCATCTACCGGTGGGGCAAGATAAGTTCCAAGGATACAACCTGTTACGGCTATCAGGAGCATCAATGGGAAAGTATACAGATCCAGTACGCCTGGGAAGATGTACCTGAATGACAAGGCCGGGATCAGTCCCCCAACCATCCCCCAGAAGAACCCATGTCCGTTGAAACGCCACCAGTACCATTTAAGGACGTTGGCCGCTACATAACTACCATAAAGGCCGGAGACAATCCACTGCAACACATCATTCACGTCCTTGGCATAGAATCCAAAGATTATACTTATCGTTACCATGGTAAGACCAGCAATATAATTGATGGATTTTATCTTGATATTGGAGGCCTTGGGATTAATATATTTGAGGTAAATATCATTAACTATGTAGGCCTGAGTAGCGTTCAGGGTGCCTGCAAACGTTGACATAAAAGCAGCCAGCAAGCCGGCCAGCAACAATCCCATAAATCCTACAGGAACAAACTCGTTAATGGCGGAAGGCAGGATCTGCTCGAAATCGATGCTCCCGGCTACTATCAGGTCCAGCTTATCATAATAGATTATTCCAAGGACTGCAAAACCGGCAATCATAAAATAACGAATCGGCATCAATATTATAGAAACAGAACCACTCATCAGGGCAGCCTCGCGAGGCGATTTCGAAGACAATATTTTCTGCATGTCATAGGTTGGGGCCGGACCGGCCATACTTACCAGTATACCTTTGAATACCATCATCATAAACAATACTGAAAACAGGGAGAATCCATCTTCAGTAATTTTCCTGTTAACTTCAGCTACAATTCCGGACCAGTCAAGATCAAGATTCCAGCCAAAGAATGGACTTTTCCAACCATCCGGCACCAGGAATTCATTGGCTGCCATGGCGTTCATGGCGATAATGCCAATGACGATGCTGGAAAGTGCCATAATGATATATTGGATCAGGTCTGCCCATACAATACTCATCATACCACCAAGGAGAGCATAAAGAACGGCAAATATCGTAAATACGATTCCATAAACATGGGCCACATATTCGGGTGCCACTTCAAAAGGGACATAAGGGGATACAACCTCCCAAGGCAGAAAGATCTCTACAAATTTACCCAGGCCGATAAACCCGTAGGCCAGGTATCCAAGACCCATGATCAATGCAAAAATGACAACGACCTTGTGACTTAACCTTGCTCCACCACCAAATCCAAAGCGTGTTCCAATCCATTCTGCTCCGGTGGTTACATTTGACCGCCTTAACCACATGGAAAGAAATACCATCAAAAAGATCTGGTTAAAAACAGGCCATAGCCATGGCAGCCATACACTCTTCAATCCATACACAAACAATATGGTAACAAGCCACATGGTACCTGATATATCAAACATCCCCGAGGCATTCGAAAGTCCGAGCAGATACCAGGGTAACCGGTTCCCTCCAAGCAGATAGTTTTGTTTACTTTTTTGTGCCCTGCGCCTTAGAACCAGTCCGATGATCACCGTGGAAGCCAGGTAGAGGCAGATAATGAGAATATCGTATATCGTCAATTGCATAATGTAAGGAATTTTATTTGATCATTTCTATCCTTAAAAAAATTTAAAATAAGATAGAATAAGTAAAATTTATAAGGATCCTGTTAAAAAATAACCCGATCATTAATTGATAGGCAAATATGGCATGTTCAAGCCAAAATTGAAATATATATTCAGGTTTTATATGGTTTGGTGGGATTGGAAAAAATCAACCTGTAGCAGATGTAAAA
>CBDUCT010000057.1:0-13312 GCA_965365715.1 uncultured Cyclobacteriaceae bacterium
CCAGGAAGTATAAGGCGCTGTCGAACTCATTGGTATTCATGTGACTGATCCCAAGAATCCGGTATGAAATTGCCTGATTCTCAGAATCCTGGAATTTTATACTGTGTGCAAGATGCTGGCGAGCATATTCAAGGGCCTTGCCGGGTTCAGTATCCCGGTTTAATAAGAATAATTCATAGTATATATTATTATGATCCTCCTCATTCAGATGATCCAACTGAGCAAGAAGTGAATCCTCTGCAGTCTGACAATAGCCACCAAGGCTGATAAAAATCAATACTATCTTGAAGTATCTCCTCATAGCTGAAGATGCTGGGAATTTTAGAGTATTTAAAATAAAAAAAACTTAGTAATTACGCAATATTCTTGTGGGCCTTTTTCAGGATTCGATCTCAAAAATATAAATCCAGTATGTATATCTGCCCATGAAGTAAATTACGGGCAAAAAAATGTCCCGAATGAAAATCAAGGGAAGTAAAAAATTTGTTATAAAGAACTCTATAGATCTTTCAGTATTTGAAGATTTTTATCTATCATGGCCACCCGCTGATCTACACATTTAGCACTCTGTAAACCATCTTCAGGTGTATTTAATACATAATCCAACAGTTTATCAACAGAGGAAACAGCAACATGCGTCCTGGTGTCAGAAGAGGCATAGTATATTAAGACGGTTCCATCTTCTTTCTTTACCCATCCATTGGAAAAAACAACATTGCTTACATCTCCTACTCGTTCCTGCCCCTCCGGTGCCATAAAATATCCGCCGGGTTTTCGGACCATTTTCCAAGGTTCTTTTAGATCAGTCAGGAACATATATAATACGTACCTGAGACCGGCAGCCGTGTTGCGGACACCATGAGCAAGATGCAACCAGCCTTTGTCAGTTCTGATCGGTGCCGGACCCTGCCCATTCTTCAATTCATTTATAGTATGATAAGATTTCGGATCAATAATAATTTCCTCTTCCATAACCGCCGGATCCATGCTCTCGCATAATCCCCAGCCAATACCTCCTCCTTTACCTGTTTCTATGAATCCTTCCTGTGGCCTGGTGTAAATAGCGTATTTCCCGTCAATGAACTCCGGGTGTAATACGCAATTGCGCTGTTGTGGGGAAGGGGTTTTCAAGTCAGACAGTCTTTCCCAATTCCTTAGATCCTTCGTTCTTATCATTCCACATTGTGCAATGGCAGAATGTTCATCACCTGGAGGCGAATCCGGATCCTTCCTCTCAGTGCAGAACAATCCGTATATCCAGCCATCCTCATGTGCTACCAGGCGCATATCATATACATTTGTGTCCGGATCCTCTGTTTGAGGTAACTCAATGGGCTTGTCCCAGAATCTGAAATTATCAATACCATTTTTGCTCTCTGCGATAGCAAAAAATGATTTTCTGTCCCATCCTTCAACCCGGACACATAAATACACTTTATCCTCCAACTCTATAGCCCCGGGATTAAAGGTGGCGTTTATTCCCATCCTTTCAACCAAATGAGGATTGGTATTTGGATCCAGGTCGTAACGCCAGAAAACTGGAGTATGCCTGGCGGTTAAAACCGGGAATTCATATTTGTCATAGATGCCATACCCATAGGATCTCTTTACATTACGCCGGGTGATTAATTTGTTATGATCTTTAATCAGGTTTTTGAGGTTTTCTTGAAATTCAGAATCAGTCATAATAAAGATTTTGAAGGATATAAAAAATTTGGCCAAAGTTAATGAAAAAATCCATATTCAAATGATAGCCAATGATGTTAAAATAAATTTGGGAGCCTTATCTTTATAGATAAATAGCTGTTGGAGTTCAATCAAGCTTTTACTATCTTGATCCATCATTTTTAGGCTTAAACATTTATAAAACTATGAGATATTTCAGATTTGTTCTATTTTTTTTCCAGATCCTGATTTTCCAAATGGCTGATGCCGATGTTTCCATGCCCTATGTATTTAGTTCTAATATGGTCTTGCAGAGAGATATTAATATACCTGTCTGGGGTTGGGCAAGCCCCGGTGAAAGGATAACGATATCCCTGGGAGAGCAAAAAATCAGGACAAAAGCTGAAGAGAGTGGAAAATGGTCAGTTAAACTTGAACCAGTGGAGGCTGGTGGCCCATACGAAATGATCATTGATGGTAAAAATGAAATAAGATTCTCAAACGTAATGATCGGCGATGTCTGGATATGCTCGGGCCAATCAAATATGGAATGGCGCGTTCTTCAATCCAATAATGCAGAAGAAGAAATAGCATCAGCCAAACATCCACTCATCAGGTTGTTTACAGTACCTAATAAAATTGATAAGGAACCTCAAAACAATACCGATCCCACTGAATGGGCTATATGCACACCTGAAACCATCGGTTCATTTTCTGCAGTAGGTTATTTCTTTGGCAGAAAACTGAATATGGACCTCAATGTTCCAATTGGCCTGATAAATACCACATGGGGTGGGACTGTTTCAGAATCATGGACCAGTGCAGAGAGTATACGTAATGATCCTGATTTTGCAGATAAACTGGTAGAACTCGAATTACTCGATATGAATAAGGCTCAGGAAGAAATTGAAGAAGAATTCGAGAATTGGTATAATTCCTTCCTGGAAATGGATGAAGGATATAATGATGGAGTTTATACCTGGGCTTCCTCAGGTTATGATTACTCGAACTGGGATGAAATGGAATTGCCGGGATTATGGGAGGATCTGGGATTAGATGGATTAGATGGTGTGGTCTGGTTTGCAAAAGAGATCTATCTGTCCGATCAGGATTTAAGCGATGGAATAGATCTGAACCTTGGGCCAGTAGATGACAGTGATATCGTCTGGATCAATGGAACCAAGGTTGGTGAGACTTTTAACATTTACAATAGAAACCGGAATTATCATGCCGACCCCGAAATTTTCAAACCTGAAGTGAGCGTCGTCCTGGTTCGTGTAGAGGATTACAGAGGCGGCGGAGGAATCTATGGTGACAGGAACCAGATGTATCTTGAATCTAAAAGCTCGAAAATATCATTAGCGGGGATATGGAAATTTAAAGTTGGGATAGATAAAGTCCCACCGGGATTTCCAAGTTCTGATTTTGGCCCGAATAGTTACCCGACACTTTTATTTAATGCCATGATAAACCCTTTACTACCCTATGGTATTAAGGGTGCAATATGGTACCAGGGGGAGTCAAATGCAGGACGTGCTTACCAATACCGAAGGATATTTCCTATGATGATCACAGACTGGAGATCACACTGGGGGCAAGGAGATTTTCCATTCCTGTTTGTGCAACTGGCTAATTTCATGCAACCCAAAGATCCTCCCGCGGAATCAACATGGGCTGAATTGAGGGAAGCTCAAACAATGACTTTATCATTGCCCGCAACTGGTATGGCAACGATCATTGATATCGGAGAAGCTGACGATATTCACCCCAGGAATAAACAGGATGTGGGAATACGGCTGGCACTTTCGGCGTATAAAGTGGCTTATGGGCAAGATATCGTCTATACAGGCCCAACATATGAATCGATGAGCATCGAAGGGAATAAAGTATATATTAAACTTACAAATACTGGTTCCGGTCTGGAAGTTCGGGATCCATATGGTTACCTGAAAGGATTTACCGTAGCAGGATCAGATAAAAAGTTTTACTGGGCGAAAGCACAAAAAATTGACGACACTACTGTTGTGGTATATTCCGATATGGTTTCTAAGCCTACAGCAGTTCGTTATGGCTGGGCTGATAATCCGCATGACCTTAACTTGTACAACAAGGAAGGATTGCCTGCTAATCCTTTCCGAACGGATGATTGGCAAGGCATAACCTATGGTAAAAAATAACTTTAATTAAAGCATCGTTTTTTTAAAGCCTCAATTATCACTTTTTTAAAACACCCGGAATAGCGGTATTGATATTCTGATAACTCAATTATCATTTATGAAAAAGCATTTTTTAATATTAACTATTTTGGCATGTGCATGTATATCGCGCCACGATACCATACCCGAACCAAATCACGATAGCGCCATATCATATTCCGGAGATTCACTTAAAAATATTTCGATTCCTCTCGGTGGAATTGGGACAGGAGACATCCTTATCGGAGGAAGGGGTAATATTAAAGCACTGGAGATCTTCAACCGTGCAGCCCAGTCGGGATCATTGCCTTATATGACTTTCTTTTCTTTATGGTTTAAAGAGGGAAAAAATGAGGCTGCTTCCATGATACTTGAATCCAGACTTCCGGATGATTCTCCAGGTCCCTATGGAATTGAAAGAAGGCAATTGTCAGGTTTGCCCCGCTTCGAAAAATCAGAGCTTACCTGCAGATATCCTTTTGTAAATATTCAGTTGATGGATGAAAATGTCCCTCTAAAAATTCAGGCTAAATATTTTAATCCCTTAATCCCACTTGATGTTGACAACAGCAGCCTCCCTTTGGTTCAGTTTAACTGGGCAATCACCAATACTGGTTCAGATAATATTCAACTATCCCTTGCAATGAATCTGGCCAATCCCTTATTGAATAAGGATAGTAATAATAGGGTATCTCATGAAGGAAACACCAACAGATACTACCAAAACGAAAGTATCCGTGGAATTTCATTCTTGAACAATGAAAATTTGTCTTCACCTTTGTTTGGGAACCTGCTTATGTCAACAACATTTGAGAATGCAAGTATTCAAACAGCGTGGTATGAAGGTGCCTGGTGGGATGATGCTACCATTTTCTGGGAGGATTTTTCAGATGATGGGAGAATCAAAGAACGCCATGAAGAGGTTAGCTGGGAAGGAAGCGACTGGTACGGAAGTGACGGTCAATCTATAGTCGGAAATATTACCGCCCATGTTTCACTTCAACCCGGAGAATCAGTAAAAATTCCCTTTTACTTGTCATGGTATGTTCCAAACAGAATTCTGGAATCTTCCCATGCTTTTGGCAACGACGAAGTTGTAAACAGACATGTCGAAAATTACTATGCAACTCAGTTCGAATCCTCGGCCGATGTTTTGAATTATTATCTGGATAATGAGAAGTCGCTTTATGATCATACCAGGAAATATGTTGATGTACTGTATGGTTCTTCCATACCTCCTGATGCGATCGATGCTATCTCGGCTAATACAGCCATACTTAAATCAACTTTATTAATGAGAACCGGGGAAGGATGGGTTCATGGATTCGAGGGAATGGGGCAAACCTCGGGCTGTTGCCCCGGAAACTGCACTCATGTCTGGAATTATGCACAAACAATGGCTTCTCTATTCCCCCATCTGGAGCAGAAAGTACGGGAGGTCTCTTTTATGCATGACACGCATGATAATGGATATCAGTGCTTTAGAACTGTATTTCCGCTGAGTGAAAATTGGTTTCGAAGTGTTGCCGCCGATGGTCAAATGGGTAATATTATAAGGGTTTATAGAGAATGGAAGAACACTGGCGATACGGAGTGGTTAAAGATGCTGTGGCCTAAGGTGAAGCTGGCACTTGAATTTGCCTGGAAAGGCTCAGGGGAAGTTCCCGGGAAATACAAATGGCAGGAACATGCAAAGATTCCCTGGGATCCGTATAAAGAAGGCGTGATGAGAGGACGACAGCATAATACCTATGATATTGATTTTTTCGGTCCTAACATGATGACGGGTTCTTTATACCTGGCTGCTTTAAAAGCCTGTTCAGAAATGGCCCTCCATATGGGAGAAGAAGAAAAACGCAAAGAATATTTGACATTGTATCAAGGTGGACGGGAAAAATACGAATCTCTTTTATGGAATGGTTCTTACTTTGTTCAGGATGTGGAAGTAGTTGACGGTATTGAAATACCTGATCGCCTGAAGTCACCTCCTGATTCGGAAGGTAGAATAATACCCAAATATCAGTTTGCAGATGGTTGCCTGACGGACCAGCTGCTGGGGCAATTCCTGGCCTTTAATGCTGGCCTGGGGTATGTCGTTGATGAGACCATGGTAAAAAAGGCGATGCATTCTGTTTTCAAATATAACTTTATACCTGATTTCTCGGATGTTCAAAATGTCCAACGGGTTTTTGCTGTAAATAATGAGGGGGGGATGGTCATTGGAACATGGCCAAATGGCAACAGGCCAAGGATCCCCTTTGTTTATGCCGATGAAGTGTGGACTGGCGTGGAATACGAAGCAGCAGCAAATATGATCTGGTCCGGGTTGGTGGATGAAGGCCTCGAGGTAGTGAAAACCCTGAGAAACAGATATCGGGGATTCAACAGAAATCCATGGGGTGAGATAGAATCAGGTATGTATTATGCTAGGGCCATGGCCAGTTGGTCAATACTACTGGCATTGTCAGGATTTGAATATGATGGTGTGCAGCATATGATCCGGTTTGAACCTAAACTAAACGAAGATAATTTCTCAACCTTCTGGTCATGTGGTACTGCCTGGGGAAATTATTGGCAATCCACAGGATCAGCTGGCATAGAAGTTCTTTATGGTTCTTTAAAATTAAACTCAATACAAATCCCAATAGGATCAGTAAACTTTGTATCTCTAAATGATAATCAAATTCAGATTAAGAAGGAAGATCAAATGATAATCTTCGAGGAACAGGTTACGGTTAATCAGGGAGATATTTTGAGATTAGAGTAGTAGTCGGCCAAATAAGATTCAAATGTTGCAGATTTGTTTATACGTTCAGCCTGATAAAAAGATATAAATATTTTATCGTCTTTGACATTGCATTAAAATTGCATTAAAATAGCATTTAAGTTATGAATGTTATTCATAAGCTGAGCCAATAGAACCAAAAACCTTAATATAGATGTTTCCCTTCGATAAAAATGCATACCTGGAAAGATTCTCAAAGATCAGAAAACAGACCATTAATCTATGCAAGCCACTTGCTGTTGAAGATTTTGTAGCCCAACCGGTTGTGGATGTCAGTCCGCCTAAATGGCATATGGGCCATACTACCTGGTTTTTCGAGGCCCTTGTTCTGGAAAATTATTCCCAGGATTACAAAGACTTCGATCACCGGTATGGATTTTTATTTAACAGCTATTATAATACGGTGGGAGACAGGGTCCAGCGACCTGACAGGGGACATATGACAAGACCGACTGTTGAAGAGATAATCCATTACAGGGAGTATGTGGATGAAAAAATGATTCACTTCATAACAAATGAAACTGAAAAAATAGATGAACATCTCTCCTATATACTTGAAATTGGATTGCAGCATGAACAGCAACACCAGGAACTTCTTGTAACTGATCTGAAATATATCCTGGGAATGAATCCTATTTTTCCAGTATACAAAGATTATATCGAGGAAGGGGCAGATACTAAAAAGCCAGATTTAGAATTTATAAATGTAGAAGAAGGAATTTATGAAATTGGTTATGAAGGAGATAACTTCTGTTTTGATAATGAACTGACGAGGCACAAAGTTTATTTAAATCCCTTTCGGTTCATGAACAGGTTGGTTAATAACGGAGAATATCTTGAATTTATTGAAGACGGTGGGTATAGCCGGTTCAATTTCTGGTTGTCAGAAGGCTGGGACTGGGTCAAAAAACATGATATACATGCCCCTTTGTACTGGCATAAAATAGACCATAAATGGTACCATTATACATTGTCCGGACTCGAGGAAATAAAGCCTGATGATCCAGTTACGCATATCAGCTATTTCGAGGCGGATGCTTTTGCAAGCTGGAAGGATAAAAGGTTACTGACTGAAGCAGAGTGGGAAGTGGTTTGCCAGATTCATGAGCCACATCCTGACAAAAATTCGAACTTTGTTGAGAAGGAGAGTTTCAGACCATTACCATCCAAAAACGGGAAGATGCAATTGTTTGGAGATGTGTGGGAATGGACTGGTAGTGCCTACCTTCCATACCCTGATTTTCAAAAATCAGATGGAGCCATCGGAGAATATAATGGCAAGTTCATGGTGAACCAGATGGTACTTCGGGGTGGTTCCTGTGCCACTGCGGAAGAACACATCAGAAGCAGTTACAGAAATTTCTTTCATCCTAATTTACGCTGGCAATTTACAGGCATCCGGCTGGCAGAAAGTTTATAATATGGAAAATGTTGAGAGGTTTGCTGAAGATGTTCGGGAGGGATTGTCTTCTGAACCAAAATATTTGCATTCGAAGTATTTCTACGATGAGGTTGGAGATAATCTTTTTCAACAAATTATGGAGTTGGAAGAATACTATCTGACAGAATGTGAAACCCAGATATTTGAAAATAATAAAAAAGAGATCCTTGATTATTTCTCCAACGGAAAGGAAGTTTTCGATCTAATAGAATTTGGTGCCGGGGATGGCCAGAAAACTAAAATATTGCTTGAATATTTTGTTGAAAACAATGTGAATTTTAACTACATACCGATCGATATTTCAAAATCTGTTCTGACTGGTCTTACAAAGGAACTTAATCACACCTTACCGGAATTGCATATAACACCTATTTGTGATGATTATTTTCATGCATTGGAGGAATTGAATAAAATAGATCATAATAAAAAAGTAATTTTTTTTCTGGGATCAAATATTGGAAATTTCAGGGGAGATAATGCCATTCCTTTTCTGAAGCACCTAAGAGCGGATATGAGTTCTTTGGATCAGTTGTTCATTGGTTTTGATTTGATGAAAGATCCACGGGTCATTCTGGATGCTTACGATGATCGGAAGGGGATTACATCAGAGTTTAACTTCAATCTTCTTGACAGGATCAACAAGGAGTTAGGGGGCAATTTCATCCGGGAAAACTTCAGCCATTATCCTTCATATAATCCAATTACAGGAGAAACAAAAAGTTATTTAATTAGTCTAAAGAATCAAACGGTTGACCTGGAAAAGCTAGCACAATCTTTTAGATTTGAAAAATGGGAACCTATATTTACCGAGATCTCACAAAAATACAGCCTAAAAGATATTGATCATCTGGCCAGCCACTCCGGATTTAAAGTCGAAAAAAATTTCTTTGATAGCAAAAGTTATTTTGTGGATTCATTGTGGCATTTATTATGAGATGAACCTTTTCCAAAATCTATAGTTTCACTTACAAACCCATTTCAGAAATACTGTGATCAGATTATTTAAAAGTTTCAAGGAATATAAAGATACAGGATTCAGTACTGTACCGGAGGGACAGCCCGACAGACTCATCAACCAGGATGGATCATTAAACGTTAAAAGGACCGGATTGGGATTTTTTGCTCATTTCAGTGTATTCAGAGAACTGATTGAGATGGGTTGGGGCAAATTTAACCTGATCGTCGTTGCTTCATATCTTATTATAAATGTGTTATTCGCCTTGGTATATTTGTGGATTGGAGTCGAGGAATTAAATGTAAAAAACACTGCTGACGAAACCAATGATTTCCTGAATGCCTTTTATTTCAGTGCTCAAACCTTTTCAACTGTTGGTTATGGTCGTGAAAATCCACTAAATCACCCGTCCAACCTTGTTGCTGTCTTTGAGATGCTTGTCGGGATGATGTATCTGGCACTGGCTGCCGGTTTGCTTTATGGTCGCTTTTCAAGACCTGTATCAAAAGTCATTTTTTCTGAAAATATACTTGTGTCTCCATACAGGGAAGGGAAAGGACTGATGTTCAGGTTTTCAAATGCGAAAAGCAATTTATTGATTGAAGTTGAGGTCCAGGTTCTTATGTCTATGAATGTGGTTGAGAATGGTAATCCGATCAGGAAGTTCTATCAGCTGGAACTGGAAAGAAAGAAAATCAATATGCTGGCCATGACATGGACCGTAGTTCACCCGATAGACGGAAACAGTCCCTTGATGAATTTGTCTGAAACCGATCTTATGGAGTCTGAACCTGAATTTCTGGTATTTGTGAATGCTATAAATGATACAAATTCACAGCTGATACATGCCAGGACCTCATATAAAAACGATGAAATTATTTGGGATGCCAAGTTCGATTCTATCTACAAAACAAAAAACAAAAAAACTGTTGTTAGTATCGATAGGATCAATAAATATACCAGGATTTAATGGATATTTATTTTTTAAAGTAACTGCAGTTGCATTTTATACAGTAAATTGATCCGACAACCGCCAGGGAAAACAATCCAGTCAGTAGATAGTAAAAAGCTAAAGTTGAAAATCCAGCCGCATATGAGATTGCTCCTACTATAATTATCAGTAAAATACCTGTCATCCCTAATGCTGTACAGTGTGCTCCTATATTGATCAGTAAATTTTTCACTTTATTTTATAATTGGTTCCTGTTTTAAAGAACGTACATTTTCGTAAAAGAAAGATTGAAATATATGTGACATATATTTCAAAAAAGTGTGATATTAGATTCACTTTCTAAGTAATACTGTAAATTTGATTAGCTAGTATCAAAGGTTTTCGTCAATGCAAATAGTGCAGTCAACCATACGATGTAAGGAGTGTAAGATCAAATCCAACGCGGTAAAAGTCCTGGCAGCAGATGAATTGCAGATTCTTGAAGAAAATTGCGTAGAAGGAAATCTAAAAAAAGGTGAATCCATTTTTCATGAAGGTATGCCACCATCGCATATTGTATACCTTAGAAATGGATTTTGTAAAATTCATATGAAAGGTGCCGGCACCAAAGACCAGATCTTAAAAATTGCAAAACCAGGAGCCTATCTGGGCCTGCAGACAATCCTGGGAGATAATGTAAACCACTATTCAGCAACTGCACTTAATGATTGTCAGGCTTGTTTTATGGATATCAGGATATTCAAGGAACTTATTAAACGGAATGGATTATTCGCCTACGAATTGATTGTATATATCAGCCAGGAAGAACTTAATTATTTTCACCGTTTCGTAGATCAAAATCAAAAACAGCTGAATGGTAGGGTTGCAGATGCATTATTGTTTTTATCTTCTGAAATCTATGAGAACCATAAATTTGAAATCCCGTTTACTAAAAGTGATCTTGCAGGCCTGGTAGGTTCAACCAGAGAAAGTGTTACCAGAATTCTCAAGGAGTTTAATGATAGCCAGGTCACACAAATTAACGGGAGGAAAATTAATATTATGGATATAGACCGGCTGAAAAGAATAAGCATTGCCGGATAGACAATGCTTAGTTATATATTGCTTTTAATCTTACTCAACTATTGATATCAACCACTGATGCTGATCTTTGTCAATCGATCAAAATCAAGAATTTCTATGTATTCTTTAGTCATTTTGATCAATTTTTCCTCTTTGAATCGAGTTAAACTCCGGACGGTAGTCTCTACCGACATACTGGCCAGTTCAGCTAATTCCTTACGGGACAGTTGGAGAGGAAATTTCTTCACTTTATATATCCGGTTAGCCAAACATAACAGAATATCCGCCATCCTGCCATAAGTCTGCTTTTTGGTAAGGCAGAAAAACCGGCCGAATGTAATAACGGAATTCTGGCTTAAAAGCGATATGATCTTAGCCGCAAATTTCCCATTTCCCTCGATTATATTCATAAAGGTATTGATTTCCATCAATTTTACCCGGGTCGGCAAATAGGCCTGTGCCGAATATTGAAAAACATTATTGCCTTCAATAAGACTTGACAAACCAATAATATTGCCCGCTGGCATGATCTTTAATATTAAGGTTTCTCCTTGCCCTTCAATATAGATCTTAGCCAGTCCTTCTTCCACCATCATTATATGTGAAGCAAAGGATCCTTGCTTGCAGATAGTCTCCCCCTTTTCGTATGTGACCTCAACCGAATTGTTCTCAATTATTTCAATTTCCTCGGGAGTAAGCTGGTTAAAACAATTCAAATGGCTCTTCCCAACGGTGCAGGTATTGGTGTTTGTGTCATTTCCCATTCGACTCTCCTTTTTCTATTATCCTCAAAGTTAGTTTAGGTGATCAACTAAAAACATGATTTAAATCAATAATATAGTTGATCGGAATTTTCTATGCAAAAATACGGAATAATCCTGATCTTATGTATAAAAAAACCAGCTATATATTGAATGATATATATCATATTTATCGGTCAAATTACATCGAAAACGCCCCTTTTGATGTATAAAATCCACTTTTACAGTAATTTATAATAGTGCATTATATACCCTGTTTATATTACAAGATACAAAATGCCTAATTTATCGATCCCTAGCCAATCTTTCTCATGAAGTATTTAAACTACCATTTTCTCATCAATTATTTAATTGATCTATATCAATAGTATTTATGACCAGCTTAATAAAATCCGTTGATATATCGTATTCGCCAAATTGAATTTTGTTTTGCTGTTCTAATTAACTTCACACCGAACTTTATTTCGGTTTGAGAAAAATTTTAAAGATAACGACTATGAAAAGATTTTTTTTGGTACTCGCTATAGCAGCTGTTTCAATAGTTCTCTATAAATGTGGAACCTCCATTGGATCAGGACATTCTTATTATAACTCATTTGAAACCGCTGATGAAATGGTTGAAGATGCCAAAACACGAATTACGGAAATCAACAGGGACGACCTTAAGGGGATGATTGACGAAATGGCTTATTTCGTTTTGATCGATATCCGTGAGCAGAATGAACATGATGCAGGATATATATCCGGATCAGTACTCATACCCAGGGGTGTTCTTGAATTCCGGGTAGCTAATGAGTCATTCTGGGATGATGAAGGCATGTATATGCCACTTAAAACTGATTCTTTAGTGGTTTATTGCAAAAAAGGAAACAGGACAGCCCTGGCTGCTGAATCTCTCAGACAATTGGGTTATGAGCATATTCTATGCCTGGATGGTGGATTCCTATCCTGGAAAGAAGCTTTCCCTGAATTGGTTCAAACAAATATTGACAACAGTGCACCAGCCGGTCAAGTGGTGACAACCAGCAGTGATTCCGGTGGGTGTTAAAATGTATAATTGATTTATTTTAATTTAAACTAAATGATGATGAAAACGTTAGTGAAATTTTTTTGGATTGTATTGTTAGTTCCGGCGATATTGTTCACCGGTTGTAAGGAGAGCACTGAAGAGACTCCTGCGAATGAAAGTTACAAGATCTTAACTGATTACATGGTAGCCCAAGGTATGGACCTTCCTGATGTATTGGACGGATGGATTACAGGCGCACCAGCAGAAGCTGATCTGGCCACTTTCTTAGGTACCTATGATATTTTTGATATCAGACAAGCACAGGATTTTGGTGCAGGTCACATTGAAGGTGCGAAAAATGTACCGTTTGCAAATGTGGTAGATGAAGCTGCAACAACTACAAAACCTATTCTTGTAGTTTGTTATACAGGTCAGACTGCCGGACATGCTGTTGTAGCTTTACGATTAAGTGGATACAGCGATGCCA
>CBDUCT010000058.1:0-13215 GCA_965365715.1 uncultured Cyclobacteriaceae bacterium
CTGCATATCGTATGTCGCTCTTTCCCTGAAAAAACATTACTTCGTTTTGGATCCACCCTTCCCGATGAAGAAGACTTGAAGATATTTAACAGACTCTGCCCTGTCATGCCTTCCGGGGGAGTAATTCCTGCCACTTCAAGCAATGTGGGACCGAGGTCGGTAAGGCTGACCAGGTCCTCTATGGTCCGTCCTCCCTTGGCGATACCCTTGGGCCAGCGAATAGCCAACGGCATATGAATCCCATATTCATATAGATTATTCTTTGCTGAAGGGAAAGCCATCCCATTATCGCTTGTATAAATTATTATGGTATTATCAAGAAGTTCGCGTTCCTCCAACGTATTTATCATTTTATTCAAATGCTGATCCACCCATTGGATCTCAAAAAGATAATCAGCAATATCCTTGCGGACCTCCGGTACATCAGGGAGGAATTCCGGGACTCTAACTTCCTCAGAATCAATGCCATGATCAATTCCTGAGTTTAGCTCAAATGCTCTGTGAGGTTCTGAACTACCAAACCAGAAAAAGAAAGGTTTATCCCCTGGGCTTTCTTCTAAAAATTCTTCAAAATTGCCTGCATAATCGTTCGAAACAATCTTGTTGGCAGGTGGCTCAGTTTTTTTCTCATTGAATGCCTTCCCCAGGGGGTTTCTTTCCCACCCATGGACTTTAAAATCATTCGGAGCCCATCCTTTCTGTGTATAACCTATGAAATACCCTTCTTTTTCAAGCAATAAGGGAAAACTTGAAGCCTCAAGTTCTTTCGGTACCGCACTGAACAGTTGTGCAGCCTCCCCAAGTCGCCACATTTCCTGTCCGGTTATGATAGATCCCCTGGATGGCGAACAGGAAGGAGATGCACAGAAAGCATTGCTGAAATAAATTCCCTCCCGGGCTAATCGGTCAAATCCGGGTGTGGATATGGCCTTCTCACCGGCATAGGAGGTATGTGCCCAGGATTGATCATCTGAGATACAGAACAAGATATTTGGCTTTTCTGCAAACTGTGATTGCTTTTTAAGGCATGAAGTACATAAGAATAACAGAAGAGCCGATATAACCTTATACTTTGACAGGCTATAAAAATTCATCAGGATACTTTTTATAATTCGAAAAATGAACGGAATCTTTTGAAAAAATCATTATCAAACTAAATTTAAGGATTAATAGATAAATACAAAACTTTTCGAACCGACTTGAATATCTCGTCCTGATTCTATGTTCATGATTAAAGAAAGCATTTTCATATCTCTGATTAATTTATTTACATTGGCTTCAATGGCACAGGATAATCCGGATAATTTCTTTTTAAGGGATAGACTGGAGCCCGTTAAGGAAGATAATTTCTTTAAAACAGATGGGTATTTTAACTGGGGTGCTTCAATTGTCAAAGGAAAAGATGACAGATACCATATGTTCTATGCCAGGTGGAAGAAGGATTACACATTTTTAGGATGGCTGACACACTCAGAGATAGCCCATGCTGTATCAAAAACACCATATGGCCCATGGAGATATAAAAACACGGTAATAAAAGGCAGAGGGAAGGGTTACTGGGATGCCATAACCACACATAATCCTAAGATTAAATACTTTGAAGGTAAATACTACCTCTATTATATATCAACCAATATGGGAGATATCGGTTATACTGAAGCGGATATGATCGAGACTGCCCATACAGGATATAACCATGAATACTGGAAGATCCTCCGTCCAAATCAAAGAACAGGTGTGGCTGTTTCCGAAAGCCTGGAAGGTCCATGGGAAAGGCAGGATTCACCCTTAATTGAACCTTCCGGTCCAATAACTACGTTAACCGTTAATCCCGCAATAGACCAGGGCATTGATGGCAGATACTATCTTGTTGTTAAAGGGGACAAGCCAGATGAAACACGCTTCATCAGAAACCAGGCCGTGGCGGTTTCAGAAAAACCGGATGGACCGTTTACCATTATGCCTGATCCGGTCATTGATTATATTGATACAGAAGATGTATCCATCTGGAATGATGAAGCAAGGGGCCGGTTCTATGGCATTTTCCATTCAAATGATGAAGGAGAATTTATCGGATTGATAACTTCCGTTGATGGAATTCGTTGGAAAAAGGCGGCTGATTACTGGATGATGCCCAAAAAAGTCAGGCTGGAGGATGGCACATATCATGTTGCCGACCGCCTTGAACGTCCTTTTGTATATTATGAAGACGGGGCACCCCGTGTTTTATCGCTTGCCGCCAGAAATGGTAATGAATCATATAATATTCTGATCCCGATAAAAAATCCTGAATACCCTCTGCCTAACAGGAAGCAATTGGCCTGGCAACAGGCTGAGATGGGGGCACTTGTTAGTTTTGACCTTCATGTATTTGATAATCTGAAATACAATCAGTCTTTTAACCGGATTAATCCCATTAAGGATTACCAGATCTTCAATCCAGAAAGTCTGGACACTGATCAATGGATCAGGGCGATAAAAGATGCCGGATTCACATTTGCCATACTTACTGCCACCCACGAAACTGGGTTTGCATTATATCAATCCGAAGTTAATCCCTATTGTATGAAAGCCCTGAAATATAAAGATGGTAAAGGAGATCTGGTCCGGGACTTCATTGAATCATGCCGGAAATATGGGATCAAACCAGGGATATACCTGGGCATAAGGTGGAATTCCTATTATGGTGTGCATGACTTCCAGGTAAACGGGACAGGGGAATTTAAGATTAACCGTCAGAAACATTATAATGAAATGGTTGAAGGTATGGTAAAGGAGATCTGCACTAACTATGGTGAATTATTTGAGATCTGGTTCGATGGTGGGGCTGACCATCCGGATAATGGTGCACCGGATGTCCTTCCCATTGTGAGAAGATACCAGCCAAATTGCCTGTTCTATCACAATAAACAATACGCTGAGGCCCGCTGGGGTGGTTCTGAAAGCGGCACGGTTCCTTATCCCTGTTATGCCTCTTTCCCTTACCACTATTCGCACGCCGGCGACACGGAGGGGGACAGATTTCATATTCTGAAACATGGCGATCCGGATGGCAAATACTGGATGCCGGCGATGTCGGATTCTCCTTTGAGAGGTTATGATGGCAGGCATGAATGGTTCTGGGAACCGGGAGACGAAGCACATATATATCCACTAGAAAATTTGATGAACATATATAACAATTCTGTTGGCCATAACTCCACGCTTATTATGGGGCTGACACCCGGACCGGATGGACTTTTGCCGGATCCTGATGTGCAACGTCTCAGGGAATGGGGTGGAGAAATCAAAAGAAGATTTTCTTCGCCACTTGCTTCTGCGTCCGGGAAGAAGTATAAAATCGAGATTAAATTGGAAGCAACAAATAACATTTCGCAGATTGTATTACAGGAAGATATCAGCCAAGGGGAGCGGGTTCGTTCTTTTATAGTAGAGGCAATGGTCAGCGGCAAATGGCTCCAACTCTCCGAAGGTACTGTTATAGGACAGAAGTTTATTGATGTTTTTGAGCCTGTCAATACCCGCAGGATAAGACTGACTATTCATGAAGCCATTGATACGCCGCAAATAAAAAAATTTTCTGTTTACAATATCCTCGAATAAGATGATCCGGACTTGCTTATAATATTTCTCAATCTGTATAACCGGCTGATTGATCCATATTGATCAAATACCAAAATATTTAATCTCAATACAGGTGTTTGAGAATTGTTTATCCTGTTTGAGAATTAAACTATGCTGAAAATGATTTTCCCCGGCAAGGTTTTACTTTTTACATGATTCAAGAATTCGGCTGGACAACCTGTTTTCATCTTCTATAATCTCATAAAATTCATCCAGATACTGAATGGTCTTTTGTTTGTTTCTATTGTCAAGAAGATCTGAATTCTGATACAGGGCATAAATCTCATCTTTTCTGTCCGTGTAGACCTGTAACCCAGCTTTTACCTGGTCATCCGGTAAACATATCCCCATGTAGTAGCGCTCACGTACACTACTGATATCTGCTTCTGTGTTGGGCTTTGCATAGTTGGCATCTACGATCCCGGCAAGGTCGAAATCGAATGGTACTACATATGGTTCAGTAAGAACAGGATCTTTGGATTTAATAAGGATCATATTATGTGCGCCTGGAATAGACCAGTCAGTATTTCCAATCAAATACTGAAAAAGGTATGAATTTACAAGAGTGGTCTTCTCTATATACTGGTCCCGAATATTTTTGATATCCAGGGCAATAGTGTTCAAGCGTTCAGCCATTTGTTTTTTATTTTCAATTACAAATGCGAATTGTGTATCTGTATCATATTTTCCACTGATATCAATAAAAGTGACCCTGATCAGACGGACCCTGTAACTATAATCCGTTAAAATATTCAACATTTTATATATCATAAATTCAGAAAGAAGGTATTGTTCATATATATCTCCCCGCCTACAATCCATTACCATTTTCATTTTGTCAAATTCCTTTAATTGCTCACTATGCGCTTCTTTTTTGGGAAAATTGAGTTGTATCGGCGGAAAGAGACAAACATTTTTCCGGCTTTTCCCACGTGCTTTTATTTTGATATCTCTTTTCAATAGTATTGTATCATTCAATTGATACTGGAAAAGCGCGTGCTGGTATTCTTCTTTACCTTTTGTCTTGACCAGGTTCTTAAAATCAGAAGCTATGGTAATATTTAAAACCTCATCACTTAAAAACAAGTCTTTAAAATCCGGGGTGTCCTGGATATACTGCCTGAAAGATTCATTATATTTAAACAATGAATCAAAATTGTGGACCTGGGCATTTGCTAACTGAACACTAAAGAACAAGGCCAGGATCAGCGGGTAAGTTTTGATTGAATTTCTCATGGTGGTGTAAAGTATGATTTAAGTGGTCTCTTTTATGATCATAATTATAAAGAGTCGATAACAGAAATAAACAAAAGAACCTCTCCTACCCAATTAATTCAGCCGAATAAATTTTCCTATATTCAATATAGCCAGATGATCTAAATAAACATAAGTAAAATCGGGTTTTTTATATTTTGAGGCAACTTCATATTTTAAAACCTGTAATAAAATTATCAGTCTCAGCCTTAATTATAACAAATGATTTAGATTAATGATTTATTGATATCAATCATATTTTTACAACATATACTCTTTGATTATTTCCTCCCTTTTTTAGTCATAAAATCTTAATTTCGCCGATAATTAATTCTTTCAATTTTTTACAATGAAGATTCTTCAACTGGTTCTTGTAAGTATCCTCTTTTTAAGCACATCAATTGTAGTAAATGCACAAGAGGTAACTGAACATATCAAAAAAGAAAAACATATTAACTGTAAAAGGCACAATATTTCCCTGTTATGGGGCAATACACTTGTTCCAGCAGCAAAGACAGCCGAAGGTGAGAACAGTGTAATGTTATTTCCTTCCTGGGGTATAAATTACGAATATAAGATCAAGCATAACTATGGCCTGGCGCTGATGAATGAATTCGAAATGCAATCTTATGCCGTAGAACATGATGCGCATGCTGATATTGAGCGGGAATACCCCATTATTACATCCATTGTTTTTGTTTATGAACCGGTTAAACATCTATCCCTTTTTGCCGGTCCCGGGATAGAGTTTGAAAGAAGCCATAATTTTTCAATCATAAAAGCCGGGGTAGCCGTAACCTTCGCACTTCCCAAATATTATGGTATCGCCCTGGAATTCAGCTATGAAAGGAAGAATAAGACCTACGATGCCTGGACATTTGGCTTACTGATCGGCAAAGGTTTCGGTAAAACCTTAAGTCATTAATACACCGGAATTATAGACATCATTTAAAAATCCTGATTTGATGAACTTTCGAACCAAACGGACGAAGTGAGAGGCACCTAACTGAATATTTATCTGATCACGAATTTTTTTACAATGGAAGCTCCGGAACCATCAACTTGAAGAAAGTATATGCTGCTATTGACAGATGGAGGAATGATGATCTCATTTATTCCAGGCACCAGTATTCCCTTCTCAACTACTTTACCTGTGATTTCCAGAATGCGGTATTCCGATTTTCGTAATCCATTAAATGAAACGGAAATCTGATCTTGTATGCTTGGATTAGGATAGATTAAAACATCGGGTTCCATATTCTCCAGGTTGGCACTGACTACCCCATGATACGCATAAGAACCATCCAGGTCCGTTGCCTTCAAACGATAATAGGACAAGCCAGGGAATGGCATCTCATCGGTGTATTCATACGATTTAGTGATTGAAGATAAAACCGTCCTGGAATATATTATGGCATATTCATGATAGGTATACCCATCAGAAGACCTTTCAACAGTAAAATAATCGAAATTCTCCTCGAAGGAGGTTGCCCACTCCAGTCTTATGGATTCTACTTCTTCCAAAGCCCTGAAATAGGTCACTTTGACAGGTAACGGATCGTCATCACAATCTAATGTAACGGCACATCCACCGCTACTAATATTGTCTCCGGTTAGCTGATTTGGTTTGACTAAAGAATCGTTAATAAACGACGAAGATATCCTATTTGAAGGACTTCCAATGCTTATATATTCGTTTTGCCCATTATTTAGTGCAATAATATCAGATCCTGCTGCCAACTGTACTACCGATCCGGTACCCAAATTTAGCCTGGCGTTATCAAGAATCAAAACACCATAAATCTGTAATACACCTGTAAAGCTTGCATTTCCATTTATCGTAATCGTATCCCCTAATTGAATTACAAGGGTATCTCCAGCTGACATATCATCCGGAGTATTGGTACTATCCCATGATGCGGCGACATCCCAATCGCCTCCTCCGGTACCATTGCTTGTAAGTGTAGCTGCTGAACATTTGAAGCTTGGTTGTACAATAGCTACAATTACAATAAGAATGAAAGCTATTTTCATTTTATTGATCACCACTTTTGTGAAACCTCGTTTAAAAAAACGGAATTTCAATCAATAAATTGCTTGTACTAAATCAGACCTTAATAAATAATCTCGATGCTAAAATTAAGAAGATATTACTTAATAAAAAATCTTTAAGAGACCATTTCGGCTAATAATGATAAAACACCATTTTATAATTTCTCATTAAAATCATGGAAGATATCCCAGTGTATTGTTTTCCCTGGACATCATTTTTTTTATCTTCAACTTTTAATTTTAAATAGTATACTAATGAATTTTCGTAACATATTTTTTCCACTGGCTATTACCTGCTTTCTTTCTTGTTGCACAATACCGGATCAACAAAACAATAACTTATACTCGGCAGATATCATCATTTATGGCGGCAATTCCGCCGCTGTAATCTCTGCTGTACAGGCAATGAAAATGGGTAAATCTGTTATAGTAGTCTCCCCCGAAAAACACCTGGGGGGATTAACGGCCGGGGGATTGGGTTGGACTGACACCGGTAATAAAGAAGTTATAGGTGGCCTTGCAAGGGATTTCTATCACCGAATTTACCTGCATTATGATAATCCAGAAAACTGGAAGTGGCAATCAAAGGAGGAATATGGGAACCGTGGACAGGGAACCCCGGCAATTGATGGTAATGCACGTACCATGTGGATATTTGAACCGCATGCCGCGGAACAAGTCTTTGAAGATCTTATTGAGGAGTTTCAGATTGAGATATATCGTGATGAATGGCTGGACAGGGAGAACGGGGTGGTTGTCGAGGATGGTAAAATCATAAGTTTCAGCACCTTGAGTGGCAAGACGTATAGCGGCCTGATGTTCATTGATGCTACCTATGAAGGTGACCTGATGGCTTCTTCAGGGGTGAGTTATCATGTAGGCCGGGAGGCAAACAGTGTTTATGATGAAGAATGGAATGGAATACAGACAGGGGTACTGCACCATGCCCATCATTTCAAATCGGATATCAGTCCCTATGTTATCCCTGGAAATCCGACAAGCGGATTATTACCCCTGATATCTGCAGAAGACCCGGGTGAATTTGGTGAAGGAGATGACAGGCTGCAGGCTTATTGTTTCAGGATGTGCCTCAGTAATCACCCGGATAACCGTTTAGAATTTCAAAAACCGGAAGGATATGATTCCGCGCAATATGAACTCCTGATCAGAGTGTTTGATACTGGAAGAAAGGATTATTTTCAAAAATTCGATCCAATTCCCAACAGAAAAACTGATACCAACAACCATGGACCTTTCAGCACGGATTATATTGGCATGAACTATGATTACCCCGAAGCCAGTTATGAAAGAAGGAAAGAGATCATAAAAGAGCATGAAACTTACCAGAAGGGCCTGATGTATTTCATTGCTAATGATCCCAGGGTTCCTAAAGATATACAAAACGAAATGCAGCAATGGGGCCTGGCCAAGGATGAGTTTACCGACAATGGAAACTGGCCGCACCAGATCTATGTTCGTGAGGCCCGAAGAATGATCGGGTTCATGGTAATGACTGAACATGAAGTCCTGGGTAAGAGGGAGGTCCCGAAACCAGTCGGGATGGGATCCTATACCCTCGATTCACACAATATTCAGCGCTACGTAAAACCTGATGGTTTTGTCCAGAATGAGGGTGACATTGGTGTTCACCCGCCACATCCATACCAGATCTCTTATGATGCCCTGGTCCCTAAAAAAAGTGAATGTGAAAATCTACTGGTACCGGTATGTGTATCGAGTTCTCATATAGCTTTTGGATCAATCCGGATGGAACCTGTATTTATGATCCTGGGACAATCTGCTGCTACTGCTGCAGGATTGGCCATTGACACCAAGGTCCCGGTTCAGGATGTGGATTACAAAGAGCTAAGTAATATTCTTAAAGAAGCCGGCCAGGTACTTAGTTTAAAAGAATGATCTGGACAGGTTAGATCAGGAAGCTTTTCTCAAATCCTGTATTTCCAATTCCTTATCAGTTAATTTCTGTGTCTTGGAATGATCGATCTTTCTGAATGGACTCAGGATCAACCGTATTACATCTGAGAATCGCATAAATTTGCTGAATCCTCTTATCAGCTTGTAGGTTCTTACAGGATGCCTGAATATCATAATCTTAAATAGCAATTTATATCCTTTTTTGCGTGTTTCATGGACCACATCTGCCGGCAGAACAGTAGGATCAACCTCTGAACACCTGAACCATTTATTCCAGTCTTTTTCATCATCTATCAATCCACGGGATACATATTCCGACCAAAGCGGTGTACCACGGTATACAGAAAGGCGGTTGAATCCAAAGGAATCAAGACTTAGTTTGGATGCAAAACGGAAACTATCCATTATCTCCCCTTCTGTCTCATCAGGACATCCTACGACAAAAAAGCCATGTACCTTTTCGATACCTTGCCTTTTTGCTTCATCAATGGCATATTTTACCTGTTCCAGGGTCTGGTCTTTCTTTAATCGATCAAGGACTTTTTGAGATCCCGATTCAACCCCAAAAGCCAGAAAATTACAATTTGACTTAGTTAAATAGGGTAACATCTGAATGCCTACGGAATCAACCCTGCCTTCACAACCCCATTTAAATTTCAGGTCCCTTTCTACAATCCCGTCACATATGGCCTGAATACGTTTATTTTTCAAGAGGAAATGATCATCGGTAAGATAGATCGATTTATACCCCTGATCGCTCAATTCCTGCATTTCTCCAAGTACATGCTCAGGTGAGCGAAAGCGCCATTTTCCCTGATTCAGGTTAGGAATATCACAATAAATACATTTATATGGGCAACCCCGGGAGGTCTGAATAGTACACCACTTATCCATGGATACAACAGCAGGTATATCCAATGGAAGGGATTCTATGTATTCGATGGGCAGGGTCTGCCGGTCCGGGTAAGGAAACTGGTCCAGGTCACGGATCAATGGCCTGGGTTTATTTACAACAACCTTGTCTTCATTTCTCCATACCAATCCATCAACCCCCTCCGGATCATTAATATTTTCAAGATAGTCAGGTAATAATTCCTCTCCCTCACTGGGCCCGACACAATCGATGTAGGGACAATCCTCCAGGATTTGAGAAGCGTTATTGGTTGCGAAGGCACCTCCGACAATTATTGGAATATCAGGATTTTCAGTTTTTAACCTCTTAGCCATACTTTTCAGCAACCTGTATGAAGTGGTGGATAAGAAAGAGAGGGCTATAACATCCGGGTTATCGGTAGACAGTGCCATTGCAATGTTTTCCTGCTTCATATCAGGATGGCAGGTATCAAACATCCTTACCTCATGTCCATGTTTCCGTAAAACGGGAGCCAGGGTCTGTATCCCCAGGGGCGGGAAGGCCATCACCTTCAATTTTCCATCATCTTTGTTTTTATTCAGCCGGTCGGGGAAAATATGATAAAAATCTTCATCACGAACATATACCAGAAAAACTTTCATGTTTTGTCCTTAAATGAAAAATTACTTCACAAACTCTAACTCTTCAATATAAATCCATTGAAGCAATAAACAGATATGAAAAACAGGTGAAGTACAGATAGTTGATGATTTTAGAAAAAGGTCAAATATTCCCTTTTATTCTCATATCCTGCCAATCTCAAATCGAAATTAACCTTGATTTGCTGTCCAATAATAAATTACTTTTATCAGAATAGCAAAATTAAGATTCCCACAAAGATAACAATTTATGGTTCAATTCCCTTCCCAACCTGCCATGCGTGCCAGGATCCACCAGAAAGCATAGGCTTTGCGATTGGCTGTTATATGCTGGGTATTATGTGCACCATAGGTAACTGAACCTCCGGGTGCATTCTTATTTTCATAATAGTTAACTCCAAGCGTGGTATTACCCTGCCAGTCCTCATAATAATTGCCCCCGTAACTGTCAGAATTTCCATTATCGCCGGCATCCGGCCAGTATTTACCTGCCATACAATGGCTATCGATCCCATAATAATCAAGGCAGAATTGATTGTTATTTCTACAATATTCGAGTATTAGTTCAGCCTGGTTTTCAGGGTTACCAAAGCCACTATTAGCATTCTGATTGGCATGCCCTGTCATGAATATAAACTGTACCGCGTTGACCCGTTGCCCCGGCCCTGTCCCGATCCTGGATCCCTGGGGACCATATTCATTGATCAAGGAATCCATTCCAGTCAGATAATTCCCTTCTACATCATGTCCTGCAATATTACACCATGACCACATCACAACATTGATCTCAGAATTGTCAGGATCATCAAGAAAGTTTCTGGTTGTCTGAATAAAAGCCGTTTCATCACGGCTCAGGTCAGCAGCATCAATCCCTGGGGGTGCATAGCCAGCCAATGCATAATCCCGGAAGTCCAGTTTTCCGGGTTGAAGATCATTATTGGATACCGCAAATAAAGCCCCATCTCCTGATTTATAATCCTGAAGTCCGAAAATCCCATAACTGACATGCGTACCATGAGAAGTGTGCTGGTAAGCCACATGAAATTGATCCCGGGCTTTGACAATATACTCATCAGGAATACTTCTTAAAACTTCTTCCAGGGCAACTTCATGTCCTGCGATAAAAGTTGGGATAAAAGAATCCGGTTCGACAGCTTCTTCTTTACACGCCGTAATTAAAAACAACAAAAAATAAAAAGTGTACTTTAAAAATCTCTCTATAACGATCATCTTTATTGCTGGCTAAAAAGTATTTTGACAACCTCAGCATTGACACAAAATTACTAAGAAATATTATAATTGCCTGTGCCTTGTTCGTGACAAGGAAATACAATTATACAGCTGAAATCAGGATATATCCTCAGTATATTATTATTTCTGATTTCAATAATTTACTTTTGAGGAAGGCCCAAGACTACTCTTTATAAACCTTCGCTTTCTCTAAAAATTAAGCCCAATGGTGAAATTCATGTAGGCAAACTTCGTTTTATCGCCTGTATCTGATGGATCAAGAAAGTTTCCAAGATAAACATCCGAATCTTCATCGCTGTTCATCTTCATATTATTGTTGGAATAATCAAATCCCACCATAAGCACTCCATATCGGACATTTATACCGGTTGAAAACCCTACGTCAATTGCGCCCAGGTAATAGTCTTCATGAATTTCAGGAGTATCAGGAGCATCAAAATACCCGAAGGCAACCCAAGGTATCTTCAGCTTAAAAAAACCATCAAACACAAGCCGGTTAACCGGGCTAAAAGACAAGCTGGGACCCACTTTTGAGGAGACTTGCCCCATATACAAATCAATATACTCGAAATCATCTTCATACATGAATTTATGATATGTTATTTCAGCATAATCTACATTTATACCCAGGCGTAAACCATCAGCAAGATCCAGGTTGTTCAGCATAAAAATAGATCCCAATTCAAAGACGTAACCCTTTTTGCTTATTAATTCCGGAAAAGGTGTGTTCTTATAGCCTAAATACGCGTCAGTAGGGTTTGAAAATCCGCCCCGAAAGTAAAACCTGTTATCAAGCCCTTCGCCATCCTGGGCAAAAGATGCATACGATAAACAAATTGCAAGTAATAGTATTATTAGCTTTTTCATGACAATTGTTTTGAGTCTTTAATAGGTTAAAATTAATATTAATTAAGTTATAAAAATTAACGATTAAAGTAAAGTTGAAGTATATGATATGTAATAACCGGGACAAATTTTTAAATCTAAAAAATGGATCTCACTGATTTTAACAATGACTTTTTGCTTCAGTTATCATTTGGTTAATGCATTTTTAGTATAATTACATATCATTTTTCATATATAAATTCTTACCCCATGAACAAGATTTTTTTACTTGCTGTATTTCTAATTTTATGTATTCATTCATACGCCCAGAAATCCCTCCAGATCAATGAAAAGGGATATTTTGAAATGCAGGGATTGAATGTGACAGTTTTCAGCGATTTTTACCCGGATGGGCATCAGACCGGGGTGACCATCATCCAGCATGGCATCCGGGTTGCCGCAAATGGTGATTTACGCTTGGAAGCTTCCCCCGGCCAATGGTCACCCGTACCAAAGGGGGGAGACCAGATAATTGACCGGGAAGCCCGGTTTGTATCTCAAAAAATGTGGTACCCTGACAGCAGCAAGAACAGGAAAGGTTTTAATCCCATTGAATATCCGGACTTCACTTTTACATATGATGTGGAAGTCAAAGCACTGCAGGGAAGTAGTTTTGAGGTCAAGGTACAGCTTGAAGAGCCTTTGCCACCGGAATGGGCAGGTAAAGTAGGGTTTAATTTCGAACTATTCCCAGGCGACCTG
>CBDUCT010000059.1:0-13084 GCA_965365715.1 uncultured Cyclobacteriaceae bacterium
GTTCAAATCAAAAGTAAATACCTTCCGGGAAGACTTAGTGAACATGATTATATCAGTGCATGGTGGGAATATCCCGAATTCCCGGTAAAGGTTGAAGGAGGAAATATATTCCACTCCAATTTCCCTTTTCAGGCAGGATTTATTGCGGAATTTGATAAAGCCAGTATTTTATACTCGACAAATGATCCGGATATTATCCATGCTTCAAACCATGATGAAAATAAACAAATAAAACTGGATGAAGAGGATGGATTCTATAATGAAATCGACTATTTCAAAGAATGTGTTGTGAGCAATAAAAAGCCAGAATATTGTACCCCGGAATCTGCCTTGGAATCCATTAAATTATGTTATCAACATTTGAAATAAAAACTTTCTAACAATAGCATGAAAAATGATCTTGCAATTAACGGTGGCCCAAAAACCCTTACTAAAAACTTCGACTGGCCCATATTTGATGATAAAGAAATAGTGGCGATATCAGAAATTACGAAAAGCGGAAACTGGGGTAATCCCGATTGTGCCGGGATAGTGGAGGAATTTGAAAAAGACTTTGCAGCTTACTGCGGAACAAAATATGCCTTGACCTGCGTAAATGGCTCGGTTGCCCTACGCCTGGCATTAATTGCTTCTGGCGTAAAGCCGGGAGATGAGGTGATCATACCGCCTTATACCTTTATAGCTACGGCATCTATTGTACTGGAAGCCAATTGTGTCCCGGTATTTGTAGATATTGAGCCCGATACCTATAATCTTGACCCTATTGAGATTGAAAAAGCCATAACCAACAAAACCAAAGCCATTATTCCTGTTCATTTTGCAGGGTTGTCGTGCAATATGGAGGCCATTATGAAAATTGCTGAAAAACATAAGCTCACCGTAATCGAAGATGCAGCTCATGCTCATGGTGGCGAATACCGGGGGCAAAAACTTGGAAGCATTGGCCACGCCGGATGTTTCAGCTTTCAGTCATCTAAAAACCTGACCAGTGGCGAGGGTGGAATGGCCATTACCAATGATGATCAACTGTTCAAAATGATGAATTCACTCCGGAATGTAGGGAGAATTGAAGGGGGGCAATGGTATGAACATCATTACCTGGGATGTAACTACAGGATGACTCAATTGCAAGCCGCTTTACTGAAGGAACAATTTAAGAGACTTGATGGACAGACAAAACTGCGGGACGAAAATGGCCAGTATCTGGCCAATCTGCTTGGAAAAATAAATGGTATACAACCTTTACAGAGAGATATCGGGGAAACGCTTCACACATACCACATATTTATTTTCAGGTATGATAAATCAAGGTTTAATAATCTTCCTAAAAAAGCATTTTCAGAGATGCTGGCAGCTGAAGGTGTTCCCTGTTTTATGGGGTACCCTGAACCCTTGTACAAACAACCATTGTTTCAGGAAAAGAATTTCATGTGTTATGCCATTCCCGATGAAGTATCCTATAAAAATGTTAGGTGCCCGGTAACGGAAAAGGCCTGTTACGAAGATGCTGTTTGGATCTTTCAGAACACCATGCTTGGGACGAAAAAGGATATGGAAGACATAGCTTCGGCCATAAGTAAAATTCAAGTGGCTATGGAGAGGGGTTAATGCCTCAATTATTTTGGTCGATGAGACTATCCCGGTTGTTTATCTAAAACCTGATCGGGTTTCACCTTCTGGGATAAGAAGGTTACAAATATCATATGAAATTTAATTATGATCTCCAGGTTGACTTGCTGGGGACTGGATGAACACTCTCAATTATCCTGAATCTATTTTACTTTTACAATGTCTATTTGATTTTTCCCTTTGATTCCAGGATCACTCAAGGTAAATACAATCCTGGTTATTCCCTTGGGCCAGTATCGTTTCAACATGGGATCATCAACTTCATAGAATTCAATCTCCGGACTTACCTTTTTTGTATTATATATCATCTCCAGTTTGAAGTCCTCCCCTTCCAGATTTAAAACACCATCTGAAACCTGGTGCACAGAACAATAGGTCACAAAATTCAATGTGGTAGCTTCAGTTTTTAATTCCCTGAATTGATATTCATCTGATACCACAAATTTCCTGTCCCGGTCAAGCTGATAGCGTCTGATCCACTTGTCAATCCCGGTTTCCAAAACATAAGCCCCGGCAATGTCAGTCGAGAAAACCACTTTTTTTGAATCTGACTTGAAGGATGTATTCTTCGCCTTATACTGCCCCCCTTCCTTTTGGTCATAACCGTTAATTTTTGGCAAATTATGGTATTGGGATTGCATGGTCCAGATCTTATACCTCCTGCTGCTGAACGTCTTGGCCACATACTGCTCTCTTCCAATATCTATCAGACACGGTTTGCCATCGTAATACAAAACACAGGTCCCCAGGTCATTGTGATTATGGCTCTCGTTATTGTGACCACCCTTGGCAGCAAAGAAGAAGCCTTCGGTGGATCCAGCCTTATCCCTCCCCCCGGCAATTTCAGTGTCCGGTAACCAGAAATCACTGATCAGTGCATTTTCTGCAGGTGCATTCTTTATTTCGTCTAACAACATCAATTGCATGAGTTGCTCATCTATTTTACCTCCGGGAGTAACATCACCCCAATTCTGCTTCTTTGCCAGATAGACTCCGAATTTTTGCATGACCGGATCCTGTATATCTTTCCCATAACTGTAAATGATCTGGGGTCTGCTGCCAGTGGTTGCATCTGCATCAGCAAAATTGATAAAATAGGGATAGTTGATATAGGCCTTGTAAATATATGAGCCCATGTTTCTAATTAACTGCACATCATAAACATTAAATTTTCCTCCAGTGGCCCATTTTAAAAGATCCAGGTTCTGGTAGAGAGAAGCTCCGGCCCTTCCCCAATAGGAAGGCCCTTCATCACACCCGCCATCATCCGGATAGCTGTTTATGAATACATCCAGCGAACGGATGACTTTTTTCACACCGTTGATTTTTTTATCCTGGTCATCCTCCATGATAATAATGGCCGTGAGCATATTGTGATTGGTCCAGGGATTCCAGTTATTTACGGTCCTGCTGCCATCAAGTCCCATCCACCAGAAATCTTCTCTCTCATAATATGGGAGAATGGCCTTGTACATGATCTCATCTTTCAACCTTTTAGAGATCAGGGGATGTATCGCATCAAATTCCTGATGAAACATATACCAGGTCCAGGAAAGTATATTGGCTATCTCGCCAACGCCCAGGTCAATAGACGGATTTTTTATGTCAGGAAGTCCGTTAGGTGCTGGCAAATGTGCCGACCACCCCCACCATGTTTGCTCACAATAGTACCAGACACCATTGATAATTTGATCCAGGAACCTGCCTTTACCTTCAACTAACTCCCCCATTACCAGGGCCATTAAAGCAGAACGGGGTGCTGCATAAACACTCTGCCGGCGGTCACCTGAACGAATGATCTCAAGAAAATCCGTCGCTTTTACCACCGGCCAGTCATAGTTGAGTTTCCCCTCCGCATTTTGTATGTACTGATCCTTTATATTTTCAGGTAATTTCTCCCAAAAATCACGGTCTCCATAACCCGGGAATCCAATTTCTGAAAATTTCTTTACCAGGCTTTTTTCAATTTCTATTTCATTGGCCTCTTTCTGCAGGATGTCTCGATCTTCTGATGAGATACCTCTTGGTGTTGTGATGAGGAATATAAGAAGGAGAAAAATGTATTTCATAATATATATGCAGTTTTTTTCTGAAAAATGGGATTAGTAAAAAGTCAATAGGGGTAATATTAAAAATCCCGGCAGATCAAAGTTAGGGTAAATAAAAAGTTCAAAAAAGTATAAGCCCCTTAAATCTGCTGGAGTAAAATCCAGAATACACTTCAAAGTATAAAATAATGCTACCCTAAGATTTTGCTATATCATAAACCTTCTCCACAGCGTAATCGACATATTCAAATTTTTCAAGACCTATGGTTACAGCATGTATATTCTCATTCCTGATAGAGAAATTTAATGATTTGTTTCTTTGTTCTTCACTCGACATTTCTCCATTTCCAAAGATCTTCATACCTATAACACCCTTTCCATTTTTACTGGCCGTCTCAAGAATTGTCATTATTTCTTCAGGAGTACCATCCATTATCATCTGGTAAGGATTTATTCTCGCCAGGATAATATCCACCCATGGATCCTCTGCCGCAACCCTGAGCGCATCGATATTATGGCATGATACGCCTACTTTCTTCACTTCTCCTTTTTGTTTGGCTTCTCCCAGCTCATCCCGGAATTTCTGTTTTTCCTGTATCCAGTTACCACTTTCCATTGCATGAAGCAAAACGATATCAAAATAATCCGTGCCCATTTCTTTCTTAAAGCGATCCAATGTTTCCTGCACAGGAACAACCTTATACCAATCAGCATCGGTAGTCCAGATCTTGGTCAGCAATTGAAAATTATCCCTCGGGATGGATTTAAATAACTCTCCCACAAATGGATGTGTTCCATAAAGGTCTGCTGTGTCTAAAAATGTAACTCCTCTTTCATAGGCATAGGGTGCCACCTTCAGGAAGGTATCAACTCCAAGTCTTGTGAACTTGGATTGACGTGCCCAGCTGCTGTTTCCACAACCCAGGGCTAATCTTGATACTTTTAATCCGGTTTTACCCAGCTCAACCTGATCAATTTCTGCGTTTTTTGAAGCTGCAAATCCTGGGAGGGGCAATCCGGCAGACAGGGCAGACATACAAGCCAGGCTGGCCTGAATCATCTCCCTTCTTGAAAATTTCTTCATAATTCTAATTTTATATTGGAGTTCAATCGTTAAAATACAATCTAAAATCCAATAAATCTACTTTTTCAAGCTAATTTGAAAAATTATACCTGTGCAAAAATGTTTTATTTATTTACAATAAAATGATCAATATATAACCAATTGGTAAGCTCAAAAATGAATTGAGAAAATAAATCTATTTCAATATGGCATAGGCATAATATTTTCCATGATGGGTAATAGAAAAGATCATGGGTTGCTCCTTATTATTAGTAAATAATTTAGGGATGCCATATTCATCCTTGTTAATTTCAATGGTATTAACATGTTCTTGAAACTCAACAGAGCCAATACATATTACATCCTGATAGGATTTATTATGCAGGTTTTTGTAGGATGTATCCGTTACCCTTTGAATTTTGCCAGTGTATTCCTTTGAAGGATCAGTCACTGCAACAGTGTATATATAGTCTTCCCGGACAATGGTATTGGCGGTATAGACAGCATTATCAATCATAATTTTTCCTTTTCCATCAGGATCAAATTCGCATGCTATTTTTAAAGGGGCAAAGAATGGTTTTTTATACTTTCTAAGATGCACTTTATAGGCACTTTCCTTCATACTCCAGAGCCCCCATGTGGCATGGAGATGGTTGGAGGAATTAAGGATAAAATCTCTTTCGGAGGTTGAAAAAACTTTACTTAGAAATCTTTGATTATTCCAATGCCGGGATCTTGAGGCTTCATTCAGATCAACAATATCATTACCTATCACTTCTCTCCCAGTTTGGTGGTAATGATAGACATTGCAGCTCCAACGGATAACATCTTTTCCATATCCTCATTTTCGATTTTTATGTCAAATTCATCCTCGACATCCAGAACAATATCCACCAGATTGGCAGAGTTAATTTTCAGATCTCTGAGGAAATCCGTCTCTTCGTTCAGATTCTTGTAAGCTTCCTCATCCTGTATGTATGGGAGTACAATTTTCTTTAATTTCAATATCAAATCATCAGTTTTCATAAAGGTATTTTTATTCTGAATATTTTTTAAATAAAATACAGGCATTCACATCACCAAAACCAAAGCTGGCCTTAATTGCAATATTTATCGGCATATCAAAACTTTCTGTTGGGATCCTGTCCACATCTATCAATTCCTGAATTCCCGGATGAATATCTTCGCAATTCAGGTTGGGAACCGAATGCTGTCCGCTAATCTGAAGTACAGTTGCAACACTTTCAATTGATCCTGCTGCAGCCAGGCAATGTCCTACCATTGATTTTAAGGAGTTGATATAGGGAAAATCAGATCCTTTTCTATTTAATGCCTTTGTCCAGTTCTCAATTTCAAGGACATCTTTAGTCGTGGCTGTCAGATGACCATTGATCAAATCAACATTCTCAGAATTAATGCCGGCATTTTGGACCGCTCGCCTGATACACTGCTGTACAGCTTCAGGATTAGGAGCAGTAAGTGTTCCCCCATTTCTCTGTCCTCCCGAATTTACCGATCCTCCAAGAACTTCAGCATAGATCCTTGCTCCCCTGCTGAGAGCACTGTCAAGAGATTCCAGCATCATGGCCCCTGCACCTCCTCCAGGCACAAATCCCGAAGCGGATGCACTCATGGGTCTTGAACCTCTTTCCGGCTCATGGTTATGTTTATAAGTCAAAACCCGCATTGCATCAAATCCTCCCCAGACGTAGGGTCCATCATCACTGCAGCTGCCCACAAGCATTCGTTGTGCCTGACCATATCTGATGCGATCATAACCCATTAAAATAGCCTCAGTTCCTGTACTACAGGCCGAGGAATTGGTGGTCACCTGATTTCCCAACCCTAGCATACCGCCAAGATAAGCACTGATACCGCTGGCCATAGTCTGAACCACGACAGTACTGCCCAGACGCTTTACTTTCTTATCATCGACCAAATAGATCGAATCCCTGAATTTATCGATCCCTGAAGATCCGGCACCAAAGACACAACCTGCATCATAGTCGACCAGAGACTCTGGATCAATGGGCAATCCGGAATCACACCAGGCATCAATCCCGGCGATATACCCATAGGCAATACCTGAACTATTAAAACCTCTAAGTTGTAAAGGTGTAAAATATTCAGCCATTTTTTCTGAAGAAACTTGTGGGATACCCCCGATACAACATGAGAAATTCAAATCATTCAGCAATTGATGATAAGTTATCCCGGAAGTCCCTTGTTTAATAGCTTGAGAGAAATCGTCTAATCCCACACCATTGGGTGCAACAACACCTAAACCTGTAATAACGACCCTATTCAAAATCAGATAGTTTAATCATCCCGGATAAGTTACCTCTGCATACAAGCTCATGCCGGGCATTAAAAAGTTTAATTTTACATTTAAGTTTATTAAATCTGAAATATTCTTTTTCAGATTCAATAAAAACCGTTTCACCAGGGAAAACCGGAATATAGAAATCCATCTGACTGGAGGTAAATGCTATTTGCAGACTACTTATGTCTGAAAGCTTTTGCCTCAATAAATAAATGCCAAGGCAAACCAGACCTATCTGTGCAGCGGTTTCGGTTAATATTACACCTGGAGTTACAGGATTATCTTTGAAATGACCCTTATAAAAGAAAGCATTTTCACTATATCGATAAAACCCGCTAATACCTTCTTCTGAAATATCACGAAGGCCGTCCACAAAAAGAAATGGCTCTTTATATGGTAATAGGGATATGATTTCTTCAGAGGTCATTTGTTCCTGATCTGTTTAACACTTTTATAACAACTCATTCAACTTAAATGTTCTCCACCATCTACAGGAATTACTGTCCCGTTAATCCATGATGCCTCATCTTTGGAGAGTAAATATACCACATTGGCTACATCCTCGGCCCTTGTAAGTCTGTTAAATGGGTTTCTTTGAATTGTGATCTCCTTGATTTTATCACTCCCCGGAATCATGCGGAAGGAAGTTGTTTCAGTTACACCTGCCTGAATACAATTCGCCTTGATACCATAAGGTGCAAATTCCAGAGCAATACTTCTCGTAATGGCCTCAAGACTTACTTTTGCAGCAGAAACTGCTGCATAGTTCTTCCATACTTTAGTATTCCCTTCACTTGTAAAGCTGATAATTCGTGTATCAGTTGAAAACAATTGTTCCTCAAACAAAGCTTTGGTCCAGTCATATAAACTGATGGCCATAGCCTGAATCGTGAGCCTGAAATCATCATTTTGCAAAGTAGGAGACTCATTTGATGTCATAGGTTTTAAATTTCCTCTGGCAATACTGTGTATCATTACCCTGAGGCTGCCCTTATCAGCTATTCTATTTTTTAGGTCATGTATTATTTCTGCCCGCTTTTCCGGATTCAGTGCATCAAGATTATAGGATAAAAAATCAATACCTTCTTTCCTGATTTCACCAAATTCCGATTCAACAGCCTTGAGCCTTGTCCTGGAATCACGGTGTACAATACATATATTATAGCCATGTTTAGCAAGTTTTTTGGCACTCGCCAGACCAAGTCCGCTTGAACCACCAAGGATCAGGGCCCAGTATTCTTTTTTATCAAATCCTTTTACCATTTTATTAATATTCTTTGCGCAGAAAATCCGGGACCAAAACTCAGCATCAAGCCAATTTCGCCTTCGGACGGATTTCTGTCCATAAAACGCTCCAATACATACAAGACAGTGGCGCTCGACATATTTCCATATTTCCGCAATACTTCCTTCGTATCCTCAACATTTTTGCCCAGGAAGCCAAAAAGATCTTCAACCGTCTGTACAATTTTCTTTCCACCCGGATGAAAGATCAAATGATCCACATCTTCCATGGTAATATTATTTCGTTCAAGGAATGGGTAAATAATTTCCGGAAAATGTTCTGTGATCGTATCAGGCACTGATTTATCCAGCACCATTTGTAAACCTGTATTCCTGAGCCTGAATCCCATCATGTGCTCTGCATTATAAAAATGATACATAGCTTCATCGATAATTTCAGGCCCTTTGTCATCCATGTGGGATGATAAAATTACACTTGCCGCCCCATCCCCAAAAATCGCGGCACTTACAATGTTTACCATAGAAAAATCATCATGCTGGAAAGTTGCAGTCGGGGATTCAACCGCAATAACCGCTGCTCTTTTATTTGGATTTGCTTTAAGAAAACTGTAGGCATAGATCATGCCCGAAACACCAGCCACACAACCCATCTCTGTAACAGGCAACCTTACGATGTCCTTTTTCAACTGAAGCCGGTTGATCAGGTAAGCATCAAGTGAGGGGATCATGATCCCTGTACAGCTTACGGTAATGATAAAATCAATATCACCCGTATCCAGGTTAGCTTTCCTGATGGATTTTAAGAATGCTTTTTCAGCCAGGCTGATGATTTCCCTGGAATAAATATCATTCTTTTCTTCAAATGATGTTTTAAGAAACACCTCATCAGCATCCATAATTGAATATCGCATATCCACCCCCGCATTTTCAAAGATCTTAAGCACTTTCCTTTGAAACCGTTTGCTTTGACCCGAGATCCAGTTTTCCAGATAAGGTAATATTTCCCTGGTGGGTCTGGAATATTTTGGCAACTGTTTGGCTACTGATGTTATAAGTACGCTCATTTATTTACTTTGAATTATCCATTGGTAACGGAAAGCCCATTTCCATTTTATCCTGTATGAAGCTCCGATATTTTCAGAGATCCTGATCAATTCATCCCGCTTAAATCCCTTCAATATAGAAATCAGACCATCCTCCCTGACCATATCGTTTGTCGTAAACAAACATAATAATCTGAAAAGAAAGTAAGCAATGGAATGTCTGTGTAAATCATTGACAACAATTCCTATTGAAGCCTTGTCAAGAATCCCTTTTATCAAGCTTTCCAATTGTTCATCATCGAAATGATGAAGGAATAATGAAGTTAATACCAGGTCATATTCTACTCGTTCAAATTCTTCAGAAAATATATCACAATGGAGGAAACTAATATCCGGGAATGATTGAGAAAGTTCCTTTGCATATCCAAGTGTGCTTTTGTTTGCATCAACACCTATGATTTTAAATGAATATCCTTTCTGTTTACCATATTCTGCAACATCCCGCAAAATATCACCTCCCCCGCATCCCAGATCCAGAATGGTTATTGTTTCCTCCTTCGGATGTCCATTTAAAACTTTTTTTATCCCATTCAAAGTCACTCTATTCCCTCCCAGCCATTTGTTTATCCTTCCCAGTGTGATCAGAGTTCTTCGGAGTTCCAAACCATTGATGGAAAAATCATCCATCTTTTCAGTCATTTGGCTTCTGTTTTTTGTATTGATCCAGAGGTTCATCTTACTTGAATTGGTTTTCCATGTGTGAGCTTGATTATTTCCGGAATTAAGAACGGGAACCAACTTAATATGATGAAAAAAAACGCAGTCATTCTTTTGCTTCTGAGAATCCGGGCTATGAACTGGCCTGTTTTCAATCTTATTCGGAAAGCCTTATTCCAGGCTTTTTTATAGGCTTCCTCTAGTCCTTCTCTTGTTATGGAAGAGGACTGAAAGTAATTTAATAGTAGTTTTGAAGCAATCTGAGCACTTCTGATGGCCATACTCATTCCATTTCCACACAAAGGATGGATCAATCCGGCCGTATCTCCGCACATGATCACATGGTGTTCAACAGGACTCTTTGGTAAAAAAGATATTTGACTGATGGTCAAAGGTGATTTAAATACTTTTTCCGAATATTCGAAAAGGGATTCCAGATTTCTATTTTTATAAACTACATTTTCCTGGAAAGCCTCTATACTATTATATCTTTTAAAGGAGTTATAATCCGTAATATAGCATAAGTTGATGCTGCCATCTTCCACTTTAGAGGCACCACAATACCCCCCATCAAAATTATGCAGTGCAACCAGATCACTAGGAAAGTTACCCCTTACATGAGTCTTGACAGCCAGATAAGGAGATTTTTTCCTGATAAATTTTCTGTTAAGTTTATGATCGATACCAGATCGTTTCCCGTAAGCCCCTATTACGAATTTCGATTTATATTTTGAGTTGTTCAGTGTGGATACTGTAAATTCATTGTTCTCATAATCAATATCACTAACCGTATCATAAATGATCTTCACCCCATTTTCTTCCGCTTTATCCGCTAATACCTTGTCAATCTTAAAACGGCTGATACCGAATCCCCCAAGAGGCAAATGACTTTTTATTGTCTTATTCTGTGATGTCGAGAGTTCGAATTGACCGATTTTTTTTGCACCATGTTTGAAAGGATCAATATCCAGGAATTCTAAATAAGGCAACACCTCATTTGAGATATATTCCCCGCAAACTTTATGCTTCGGGAGCCTGTTCTTTTCAATGAGCAATACTGTGATCCCATATTTTGACAGGTGAATAGCACTGGTAAGACCTGCAAGACCAGCTCCTACGATAATAATATCGCAGTGGGACATATTGAATTGTGAATCGACCTGCTTCAAGAGGAAGATATTTATCTGTGATGTGAAATGTAGACAATGATTAATTAATAACTGTCCAATATAACAATATTTTTAATTCATATGTTTTAAATGATCTTGTTTATGTTAAAACAGAAATTTTCCTGAAATGATTCCTTCGGACATATTCATGATCTGTCTAGAGAATCAATGAAATTACTCATCCTGAGAGATCCCTAAGCTAATGGCTATTTAGAGGTTCTTACGGTTAAGAACCTTATTGTCCCGAAGAAAATGGATTAGCGTTTTATTTCATCATTCATAACGAATGGCATTTACCGGATTAGCGGTGGAGGCTTTTATAAGTTCATAACTGACAGTAAGTATTGTAATTCCAAATACAATACCTATGGCACTTGCTATGATGGTCCAATCGATGGAAATATGATAGGCAAACTGCAGAAGCCAGTCCAATGGCCAATCCTGAAATATTAATAAAAGTATATACTTTTTGACGCGAAAAGGACCTGAGGGCAATGGTGAAGTAGTTGCGGATCATGTTCTAAAGATTAGATTATTTATGTTGAATACTCTGAAATTAAAAATTAGTTACATGTGAAAAGCATAGTCTTTTTATCTTGTCAATAGAGTTAAAGAAATCCAATGATTATGGGAAAGTTTCCACCCAATTCACTTAAGCCAGATACTTGCCACATATTATTGGAATTGAATATATCTGGTAAATTCGTTTTTATTATTCGGTATGAGATACAAGAAAGAATCAAAAGGTATATTTATTTTGGAATGGCAGTATGCCCATTTGCCATTATAATTCATTTCCAGTAAGGGGTAATTATCAACATAAGGAATTATGTGCTTAAAATCAAAATGCGTATATACTCCGGCACTTAACTCAGGAATGTTTATTTCTTCATTAATTTGTGAAGCCAGGGTATCAAGTAACTCAGATCCTTCAATAATGGGAAGAACTTTAGCTTCTGAATTTGTATAATTCATTGCGCCCAGAAAAAGTACCAGGGAGGAGACTGTAAGCAATTTCTTCATAACATATAACTATTTGAGTTCCGGCCTTTATTTTTATAGATGGGAATCTATTTGAAATAGTTTTATTATTCTGAATAATCTATATGAATAAATGCATATTTCCCCCAGATAAGGGGATAGTAATCAGTGTTTAAGTAACCAGAGAACTCTATCGTAAGAAATCAAATAATGGATAAAGACAAGGAGGCTAAATAAAGTTGCCATCAATTCATGATTCATGTCAAGCAGGGTCCAGGAAGCTATGGCGAAAATGGTCAATTCAAGGATAAGCCGGATAATTCCGGGAACAGGTACAGGTGCCTTGCCGGATCGGCTGGGATCTTCCGGCACAGCAAAAATGCCCCATATTGCTGCGGTAAGGGCCGGCAATGCGGGAGCCAATAAATAGCGGATCCAGCCATCGTCTTGGCTCCAGCCCCAAATGCCTAAACAAACCAGAGCAGATATTTCCAGTAAAAACCGAAAAGCAAGATTATATGGATTTGATCCCAATATTTGCAGTGTTTAATAGATATATCAATCCTGAATAGTTTACAATAAAGTTCTTTATCTGTCAGTTTCTTGTGAAAGGTTCTTTATTTATCAGAATTCAAGTGAACTGAGTAAAATATCTTTCCAATGGTTCTTAGAAGTCTGTATCAGCTTCTTCCAGGTTTAATTCTTCAATCCATATATTTCGGTATAATACCGGATGACCTTCAGCTTGTAATTTCAATCCTCCAGGACGGTCGGTAATGCCCTCACCATTGTCATTCCCGCCATCCAGCGTCTCACTGCCAGTGCCGCCTTCGAATACGCCACCTTCCTGTACAAACACATTCTGC
>CBDUCT010000060.1:0-13053 GCA_965365715.1 uncultured Cyclobacteriaceae bacterium
GAATATTTAATGGATCTTTTCATTGCCAGCTTTGATCCACCCACTGTTGCAGCACCGAGCTTGATCCTTCCAATGTTCAATATATTAAGGGCCATTTTAAATCCGGATTCCCTTTCTCCAAGCAGGTTTTCAACAGGTACTTTACAATCATTGAAAAAAACCTGCCTGGTGGATGAACCCTTGATTCCCAGTTTTTTCTCTTCAGGATTCATGGTTATACCACCAAATTCTTTCTCAACGATAAATGCTGACAGGTACTTGTCATCTTCGATTTTGGCAAAAACGATAAAAAGATCCGCAAACCCTGCATTTGAGATCCACATCTTCTGGCCATTCAATAAATAACTCTTTTTATCTTCCGACAGTCTTGCTTTGGTTTTACCTGCATTTGCGTCGGAACCAGCATCAGGCTCAGTAAGGCAGTAGGCTGATTTCATTGAACCCATAGCCAGCTTCGGCAGGTATTTTTCCTTTTGTTCTTCAGTTCCATAAAATAATATAGGCAAAGTACCGATACCTATATGTACCAATATGGAAACCACAAAGGAATGACTTTGACCAAAGGCCTCTGCTATCAGCATCGTGGTATTAAAGTCCATTCCAAAACCACCGTATTTTTCGGGTATGCCTGAACCCAAAAGGCCCAGTTGCCCGGCTTTGTCCAATAATGAAGGGACCAGTTCCGGATATTCCATAGAATCGATCTTATCCAGGTTTGGGTGGATCTCTGTTTCAATGAAGTCCACACAAGTCTGATAGATCATCCTTTGCTCTTCATTCCAATCTTCAGGAATGAAAATATCTTTTGGATCAGTTTCCTTGATAAGAAACTCACCTCCCTTTATCATTTCCCCTTTTAAAACAGTTGCCATAATATTGAGTTTTTAGTTTAGCAATTCATAGATTCCGGCTACTCCCTGTCCTCCGCCCACACAAGCTGTAACCATACCGTATTTCTGATTTCTTCTGCGCATTTCATTAAATAGCTGAATGCTCAGCTTAGCTCCGGTACAGCCCAGGGGATGCCCTAAAGCTATTGCACCGCCGTTTACATTTAATATATCTTCATTAAGGTCTAAATTCCGTATAACACCAAGAGCCTGTGCAGCAAAGGCTTCATTAAGCTCTATCTGTTCAATATCGCTTAGTTTCAAGCCTGCTTTTTCCAAAGCTTTCGGTACAGCTTTGACCGGGCCAATACCCATGATCCTGGGTTCTACTCCCGCAACCGCATAGCTGACCATCCTGGCAAGTGGCTTTAAATTCAATTCTTTGATCAGTCTTTCGGACATGACCATGACAAAAGCTGCACCATCGGATGTCTGGGAGGAATTACCGGCTGTTACGGTTCCATCCTTACTAAAGGCTGGCCTTAACCTTGCCAATGCTTCCAGGCTGGTATCCTGTCTTGGTCCTTCATCAGTATCGACTGTATAGGATCTTGATTTTTTAACCATATCCTCATTCAGATAGGTTTCATCGACCTGAAAGGGGACAATTTCATCCTTGAATAATTTATTTTTCAGTGCATTGATAGCCTTCATATGACTGTTGAATGCAAATTTGTCCTGGTCTTCCCTTGATATCTTATACTTTTTCGCGACCTCCTCAGCTGTTAATCCCATGGATATATAGTAATCAGGGTTATTTAAAGCTATATCATAATTCAAAGCAGTTTTCCAGCCAAGCATTGGAACGAGGGACATGCTTTCAGTTCCACCGGCAATAATGCAATCTGCCATACCAGTATGAATTCTTGAAGCGGCGATATTGATGGCTTCAATACCAGATCCACAATACCTGTTGACCATCATACCGGGAACCTCCTTTGGAAGACTCAGAAGAGAGATCATCCTGCCGATTTGTATCCCTTGTTCCGCTTCAGGAACCGCATTCCCAACGATCAGGTCATCGATCCTCAATGGATCGAGATCGGGGAGGGATTTTACCATGTACTTAATAACGGATGCAGCCAGGTCATCTGATCTGGTGAATCTGAATCCACCTTTTTTTGCCTTCCCAACAGCTGTTCTGAATCCTGCTACTATATATGCGTCCATAATTAAATGTTTTATTTTTTATTAATTTCTAAGTGGTTTTTGACCCTGTAAAATGGCCTGAATTCTTTCCAACGTTTTCCTTTCTCCGCATAATGAAAGAATTGCTTCGCGTTCCAGATCAAGTAAATACTGTTCTGTTACCTCAGCCGGATAGGAAAGATCTCCACCGCACATAACATTCGCTATTTTCTGAGCGATCTTTGCATCATGTTCAGTGATATAATTGCCCCTGAGCATGCCACTTACTCCTGCCAGAACAAGTGCTATCCCAGATTTTCCCTGTACCCTGATCTTTTGGTCCGGATTTGGCATAGAATAACCAGCCTCTGCCAGTTTTAGGGCCGATTGTTTTGCATCCGCGATAAGCCGGTCACTGTTAACAGTTATCCCATCCTTGTCGGTCAATATTTTCATATCTATAGCCTCATAAGCGGAGGTGGCTATTTTGCCCATACCGATATTCATAAATACGTTCTGCAGGTCATTCATTTCCACATCCCCTTGCTGGTAAGCATCAGATATCCGCTTTGTGAGTTCTTTTGTCCCGCCTCCGGAAGGAATAATACCAACACCGACTTCGGGTAAACCGATATAAGTTTCAGCGGCAGCCTGTACAATATCGGCATGCATGGCCAATTCGCATCCACCACCCAGGGTAAGTGTATGAGGTGCAACGACCACTGGAATACTGGAATATCTTGCTCTCATTATGGTTTGTTGAAAATGATTTACGATGAGATCAATTTCATCATATTCCTGTTCTATAGCATACATAAATAATACACCCAGGTTGGCTCCTACTGTAAAATTCTGCCCCTGATTTCCAACTACGAGCCCCCTATAATCCTGTTCTGCTAGGTCAATTCCTTTGTGAATTCCTTCAAGCACCTCACCACCCATAGTATTCATCTTTGACTGGAACTCAACGTTCAGAATTCCATCTCCAAGATCCAGGATGGAACAACCGGCATTATTCCAGACCAGGTTATTGTCTCTGATATTATCCAGAATAATAAATGATTCCATACCGGGAATGGTCATCATTGATTCAGACGGGATATCATAATATTGTCTTACACCCTCTTTGACCATGTAGAAACTGGAATGTCCCTTTTCCAGCATTTTGTATACCCATTCAGCAGGATTGTAACCTGCATCTTCCATCCCTTTCAATGTATTTTCGACACCCAATGCATCCCAGGTTTCGAAAGGCCCCATCTGCCAGCCAAATCCTGACTTAATCCCTTCGTCGATCTTATAGAGATCATCGGTTATCTCAGGGATCCTGGAGGTAATGTACTGGAATAAACCATAGAATGAGTCTTTATAGAACTGTGTAGCCTTATCCTTCCCGGAAAAGAGAATCTTAAATTTTTGTTTCAGGTCATCTATGGCTTTTGAAGCTCCTATGGATGCGAAATTTATCTTCTTTTTGGGTTTATATTCAAAGGTCTTCAGGTCGAGCGTGAGGATCTCTGTTTTCCCCTTTTTATCCTTGGTTTTTTTATAAAATCCCTGTTTCGTTTTTTCACCCAGCCAGTTTTTCTTTTCCAGTTCATATATGATCTTCGGAAGTTTGAACATCTCACGTTGTTCATCGTCTTCAAGAGATTCATAAAGATTGTTGGCTACTTTAATCAAAGTATCCAGCCCTACGATATCTGAAGTTCTGAAAGTTGCTGATTTGGGCCTCCCGATGGCTGTGCCGGTAAGTCTGTCCACCTCATCTATACCCAGTCCCAATTTCTGCATAGATTCTACAGCTTTCAGTATAGCATAAATACCAATCCTGTTTGAAATAAAAGCCGGTGTATCCTTGCACAGGACTGTAGTTTTACCAAGGAACAATTTTCCATAATCCTGGAAAAACTCAACTACTTCCTTTTTTGTATATTCCGTGGGTATTATTTCAAGTAATTTCAGATATCTGGGAGGATTGAAGAAATGTGTCCCGCAAAAATGGGATTTAAAATCTTCAGTACGCCCGTCGGTCATCAGATGGATCGGTATCCCTGAGGTATTGGAAGTAATTAAAGATCCGGGTTGCCTGTATTTTTCAACCTCTTCAAACAGGTTTTTCTTAATTCCGAGGTCCTCGATTATGGCTTCGATGACCCAATCACAAGAGGATATCTTTTTAAGATCGTCTTCAAAATTTCCGATTTTTATCCTGTCTGCAAATTTCTTGTGATACAGTGGTGAGGGATTGGATTTAATTGCTGTTTGTAAGGATTGGTTAACGATCCTGTTCCGGAATTCCGGCGAATTCTCATCAAGGCCTTTTTCTTTTTCCCCTGGTGAGCGTTCTTTGGGGACAATATCCAAAAGCAGGACCTCTAATCCAATATTTGCAAAATGACAAGCAATTCGTGATCCCATAATTCCGGAACCTAAAACCGCGGCCTTTTTAATGGTTCTTTTCATACTATTCTTAATTTATTATTATAAACCTGTCCCTGGGAAGACAGGCTGCATCTTATTTACCTTTAAGTAATATGTTGTTATATTAAGTGTTATTAATCCGTATTTCATATTCAATAAAAGTTCTTTTGACCGCATGCTCAGTCTGAGTTTAAATGCTTTTTAATCTCCCCATTCTCGATATGAGCATTTATTGTATCAATTACTTCAAAGAAGATTTTCAGCTTTTTCGGGGAGATTTTGTCTTTTATTACCGTATTAAATGTTCTGACTTTCTTTTTTGCGATTTCTTTTTTTTGTTTTCCCAATCCGGTAAGATATATTTTAACCATTCGCCCATCGATGTTATCCTTTTTCCTGATGATGAGTTTTTTATTTTCCATGGATTTTAATATCCTGGTCAGACTTCTGGCTTCCATACCCATCAGAGGGGCTATTTTTGTAGCAGGTGTCCCATCGGTGGAATCAATATTCAAAAGGACGAATGCCATAGAAGTGGTAATATTATGCCTGGCCGCATACTGATTGTACAGCCTTGCTATTGCATGCCAGGTGGCTTTTACATTATAGTCAATTAACTCTTTCCTCTCCATAATGCCTATATTCTAATATACGAAAAAATAGTATGCATGCATAATAAATTTCTGAATTTATATTCCTCCGGGATCAATCTTTTGCAATAAATTAAAATTATATTCGTATAGGTGTAACTAAAGGCATAGGTGATGATGGAAAACAGCCCCTCGTATAAAGACATTGATCTTATACTAGCTGAAAAGCAGAAAATTATTGAGAAACTTCAAAAGGAGAATCAGAGTCTGCTGAAGATAATTTCCCACGATATCAGGGCCCCATTTACTCAGTTATTTGCCATGATGCAGCTGCTGGATCTTGAGAATGATGATATAAAACCAAGCCAAAGGCATTATTTTGACCGCATGTATCATTCTTTGGCCAGTGGAATGGAAATGGTAAAAAATCTGCATGATATCCGGTCGCTGGATCAGGATCAAATTTCGGTGGTAAAAGAAGATATCAGTTTAATACCCTTGATAGAAAAAGTTGTACAGGGTTTTCAAAAGCTGGCCGGGCTTAAATCAATACATATCAGTTTTGAAAAAGGCAGCCTTAACCCTGAGGTTAAAACGGATTCTTATCTACTTGAGAAAATTCTATCAAACGTCCTTTCGAACGCGATAAAATATCCTGAGGAAGGTACAGAAGTTAAGATCAAACTGGAGCAATGGGGAGAAGAAATAATAATTATAATTGAGGATGGAGGTCCTGGTATTCCGGAATCAGAAATACTTATGGTCTTTGAAAAATATACCAAGCTGAGTCCAAAACCTTCTATGGGAGAATCTACAACAGGTCTTGGCATGTACCTTGCAAAAAATTTCGTCGAATTGATTGATGGTAAATTAGAGATTAATAATATTTCCAATAATGGAGGACTAAGAGCAAGAATATCATTACCGATCTGATTATTTTTTTATCCTTCAAAATCCAATATTGCTCGTATTACCTTTTATTTAATGGTATTTTTTATATCAAAATTCCCGATATGCTGTTTTATTCGGGATTAATGACCTAATAAGCTTACATCACATTATATTTGCTTTTATTAAAGTGAATATAGTGAACTACAATCCAACCTATACTCAAATAACTGATGATTTCTTTTATAAAATTGAAAGGTCCAAAATGAAAAAGTGCATTGCTGTAATTCTGTTTATAAGTCTTTTTTTAAATTTCCAAATCCGGTCACAGGGACAGGTAATTTCCCCATCGGAATACCTTGGGTATAATCTTGGTGAAGCTTTTACACCGCATTATAAAGTTACAGGGTATTTGGAGAAGGTATCCGGTCAATCTGCCAGGGCTGAATTCAGGAACTATGGAGAAACCTACGAAGGAAGGCCTTTGAATGTTCTCATAATTTCCTCAGAAGAGAATATTGGGAATCTTGAAAATATCCGGATCAATAATCTTCGTAAGGCCGGCATTACACCGGGAGAGCCCGATAAGAATGGAAAGATAATTGTCTGGTTGAGTTACAATGTTCATGGGGATGAGGCAAGTTCAACTGAAGCGGCAATGGCTACGGTCTATAAACTTCTCAGCGTGGATGATCAGGTCGGAGAATGGTTGGAAAATACGATAGTGATCATCGATCCCTGCATTAATCCGGATGGGAGGGACCGTTATGTTAACTGGTATAAGGAGAATAAATCGAATATATTATTAACGAATCCAATTGAGACTGCCCATGTTCAGGAATGGCCAGGAGCAAGGTCAAATCATTACCTTTTTGATTTGAACCGTGACTGGACCTGGTTGAGCCAGATTGAGACCAGGCATCGTATCAAACTGTATAATGAGTGGCTGCCGCAAATTCATGTAGATTTCCATGAACAATCCTATAATAGTCCGTATTATTTCGCTCCGGCTGCTCAGCCCTATCATGTCCTGATTACGCAATGGCAAAAAGATTTTCAGGTGGAAATCGGGAAAAATCATGCAAAGTATTTCGATGAGAATAACTGGCTGTATTTTACCAAAGAAAGATTTGACCTTTTCTACCCCGGATATGGAGATACCTATCCGACATTCAATGGTGCCATCGGTATGACCTACGAACAGGCTGGAGGTGGACGGGCAGGATTGGGTATAAAAACTGAAACAGGTGATACTTTAACATTGCTCGACAGGTTAACCCATCATTTTACCACCAGTATTTCAACCATAGAAGTATCATCTAACAATGCAGAAGATCTTGAAACGAATTATATCAACTTTTTCAGCACTGCCAAGAAACCGGTTTCTGATGGCTTTAATACATATATTGTTAAAAGCCGTAATGGAAATAAAAAGATACGGAAGTTAATTGAATTACTCGATCATCACAGGATCAGTTACGGTCAGCTGAATAATTCTAAATCGACTAAGGGATTTGATTATCAAATGAATAGGAACGTTCCTGTACCCATAGAATCTTCTGATCTTATAATCCCGGTTCAGCAGGCAAAGTCCACACTTCTCAGGGTATTGTTTGAGCCGGGATCAACACTGGTTGACTCACTGACCTATGATATAACTTCCTGGTCCATTCCTTTTGCCTTTGGACTTGAAACCTATGCTACTGATCAGGTTATTAAAATTGAGAAAGAGGGATTTGCTATTCAGCCTGTAAAAGCATTAATTCTTGATGAAAAGGTATATGCTTATGCATTCACGCGAAGTGCGGTATCGGATATGAGCGCATTATCAGAATTACTCTTGGAGGGTCTGAATGTGAGGACGAATTATTCCACCCTCAAAGCACTGGGGATGAGTTATCCGGCAGGCAGCTTATTTGTTTTAAATGGAGATAACCAGAATTATGATGGAAATATTCCGAAAATCATGTCAGAATTATCAAAGAAATTCCAGATGGAGGTGTATCCAATTAGTACAGGTTTTTCTGAAGATGGACCCGATCTGGGCTCCTCAAAACTCAGGCTACTGGATAAACAATTAAAGGTTGGTGTGTTATATGGGGAGAATGTATCTTCATATAATGTTGGGGAGATATGGCATTTATTTGAGCAGGATTTAGGGTATCCTCTGATTCGATTAAATACCAGTTATTTTAAGGGACTTGATCTGAATAACATGGATGTGATCATAATTCCTGAAGGCTTTTACAGTGATTTGCTGGATGAGGATCAATTGAAAAACCTGAATGACTGGGTACGGAGGGGAGGTCGGCTTGTGGTCATAGGAAGGGCATTGAGATATTTTGCTGATAAAGACCAGTTCATTCTAAAACCATATCTTGATGAGGAAGAAAAGGAGGAAATACAAAAGCTTAAGGCAGATCCGGATTATCTGCGAAAATACGCAGAAGATGAACGTCTGTACATAATGAATAAGGTCTATGGTGGTATTTATAAAACAAGCCTGGACAACAGTCATCCAATCGGTTTTGGATACCCTGAATATTATTTTACGTTAAAAACTGTTGACAACAGGTATTCGCTGCTTGACAATGGATGGAATGTGGCTATGATTTCAGGCTCACAGGATAAGGTAAGTGGCTTTTCAGGTAGTACCAGCCAGGCTAAGACCTATAAGGCACTTATAGTCGGCATGGAAGATAAAGGAGCTGGTGAAATTGTGTATTTTGTGGACAATCCTTTGTTCAGATCTTTCTGGGAAAATGGGAAGCTGATGTTCATTAATGCAGTATTTATGCCTTAAATGAGATTCAAAGTCCAGTTAAAAATGGCTAGCGCTTCCTGAAAAAAGATTCAAATCCCTATCAAAAAAGAGACCAATAAACGCTTCCAGAAAAGAGACTATCGAACTCTTCCTAAAAAGAATTCAATGAACTCTACCATAAAGAGGTTCCAGAGTTGTATCTAGATTATGACGACGAAGCTCCGCCTAAAATGAGGGTCAGAACTTTATATAAAAATAGTCAAATGAATCCTATCCACTGAAGTTATGGAGCTGTTTCTAAAATGAGCTTAATAGCGATGCTCAACAAAAAAGGTCTGGGCTCTTTAAAAAAGAATTACTGGCAGCAAAGCCAGTATCGTCAACTTAAAGAAACCACCGAGATCTACCTGGAATAAAAATTCTTCTTCCCTTCCTCCAGGAAATCAATAAAATTCCTGATGTCAAGGTCATATGCTTTCGGCGATACCAAAAGGTTCTCATCCTTATCGAGGAGGACATAAAATGGTTGCGCATTATTGTTATATTCTGTGATCTGGAAATCGGCATTTTGTTTGCCAATTGATTTCTTCACTTTATTGTCATATGTGGAAGTATACCAGGCAATTTCAGGAAGATCGGTCTTATCATCTACATATAAAGCTACGACGATGTAATCATTTTTAAGGATTTTCAAAACTTCCGGATCAGACCAGACCCTGGCTTCCATTTCACGGCAATTGACACAACCATGACCCGTGAAATCAATGAACAGCGGTTTATTCTTTTCCCGGGCACATTGAATAGCCTGATCATAGTCGAAGTATCCCTTTATCCCATGGGGGAGATGCAGGAAATCAGCATATTTAGGGGCATCACACAATTCCTCACCATCAGAAGCCATCTGTCCTGAACCGGCATTATTCCTCACCTCATCCAGGAGAGGAAAATCATGGGTCGACATGGGAGGAAGATAACCGGCCAGGGATTTTAATGGTGCTCCAAACATTCCGGGTATCAGGTATACAACAAAGGAAAAGATAACAATCGAAATGATAAGTCGACCAACGCCGATGGTTTCCAGTTTACTGTCATGGGGTAGTCGGATCTTCCCAAGTATATAGAAGCCAAGCATGGCGAAAATAACGATCCATAAGGCTAGATATACCTCACGGTCCAGCAGACCCCAGTGGTAAGCCTGGTCCGCCACACTTAGGAATTTCAGGGCAAAAGCCAGTTCGATAAATCCCAAGACCACTTTAACTGTATTCAACCATCCTCCGGATTTTGGTAAAGTATTAAGCCATTCCGGGAAGATGGCAAACAGGGTAAAAGGAATGGCGAAAGCCAGTGAGAATCCAAGCATACCCAGGATGGGTTTTAGGACCAATCCACCGGCAGACTCAACAAGAATACTGCCTACGATAGGACCGGTACAGGAGAAGGAGACCAGTACAAGAGTAAAGGCCATAAAGAAAATACCTATAAGTCCCCCTTTATCTGCCTTTTGATCTATTTTATTGACAAATGAACTCGGAAGGGTTATTTCAAACAGTCCGAAGAAAGATAGTGCGAAAATGAGAAATACCAGTGAGAAGATCACATTGGGGATCCAGTGTGTTGCGAGCACATTAGCCATTTCCGGTCCCATAAAAGGAGCCAGAATAGATCCTACCAAAGTATATATTAGGATTATTGAGAAACCGTATAATAAGGCATTTTTCACACCTTGTCTTCTGGATTTTGCCCTGCCGGTGAAGAAAGACACCGTCATCGGGATCATTGGGAAAACACAGGGTGTTAAAAGTGCTGCCAATCCCCCCAGAAAAGCGATGACCATAAAAGCCAGTAAGGAATAGGGATCAGTTGAGCTTCTTTGCGAAAGAAGCGGTTTTGATTTATTGACCTTCTCTGAACCAGGATCCTGAGCCTGGGACGATTCATCTTCACTATCAAAAACTATGGGATCTGCTGTAATAGATGTAATGGATTTATCTTCTCCGGGATCAGTATCTTCTGTGGTTACGGTTGTTTCGTTTTCTACCCCTGTTGTTTTATCTGATGTTTCCCCGGTTTGTTCTTCGGACGGTCTTTCTGATTTACCCTGACCTTGTCCTGAGACCTTTACCTTATCGAAAACAAAATCTTCTTCAAAATTGATACATTTGCCGTCTATATCAGAGCATACCTGATATACATAACTCCCCGTAACTTTTAAGTCCGTTGTGAGGACCTTAATGGTTTGTCTGAATTGTCCTTTTTCCCTGAAGTATGTTATATCCCCTTCCCACAGATCATCATATTTCTTTTTCGGGTTGATCGGCCTTATCCCTCCGACCAGCTCATAACTGTCATCAGGCTCAAAAGTAAACTCAGTTACTATCGGACCCAGGTCCGGGTCAAAATCAGAAGAATAGAGATACCAATTCTGATCGATCACTGCGTTAAAGATCAGATCCAACTCCTGACCAATTTCGATTTCATTCACTGAGGTAGCGGCCGACCATTTAGCCGGTTCCAGGATTTGTCCTTTCAAAAAGGTACCTGATAACACGAATATTAATACGAGGAATATTCGTATTGATTTGGTATTATAGTTGAATTTCATAGTCTCTATTTTCCTCTACATGAGCACTTCCCTGCAAAGTAAATAAAAATGCGCATGACTATTAAGCCATACGCATGTATATTTATAAGGTTATCTCATATCCTATCCATCAGGATATTATGTATCTTTCCTTACATTATTTACTTAACCTGGCGAAATGCTTGTAAAACAGAACTATTGTCTCAATACCTTTATAAAAATTGAATAGTCCATATGATTCATTCGGAGAATGGATAGCATCTTCTTTCAGGCCAAAACCAAACAATATAGTATTCAGTCCCAGTATCTTATCAAAAAGGGAAACTATAGGGATACTGCCACCTTCCATTGTAGGGATCGGATATTTTCCCCATCCTTCATGGAAAGCTTCGCTTGCTGCTTTAAAAGCAGTTGAATCGATAGGAGTTACCGCTGCTTCTCCCCCATGATGGGGTGAAACTTTTACTTTTACGGTGTCCGGTGCAATTGATTCAAAGTGCTTAGTGAACATTTCGGTAATTTCATCACTGCTTTGATTTGGAACAAGTCGCATGGAAATTTTAGCATTAGCCTTTGACGGAAGTACCGTTTTAGCACCTTCACCCGTATAGCCACCCCAGATGCCATTCACATCAAGACTTGGGCGGATGCCTACGCGCTCGATTGTGGAATATCCTTTCTCTCCATCAACTTCCTTGATGTCAAGTGCTTTTTTATATTTTTCAAGGCTGAAAGGGGCTTTAGCAAACTCTGCTCTTTTCTCATCGGAATATTCAACCACTTTATCATAAAAGCCGGGAATAGTGATCCGGTTGTTTCCATCCTTTAAAGAGGCAATCATATCGCAGAGCACATTCAGAGGATTGGCGACAGCGCCGCCGTACATGCCTGAGTGCAAGTCCCGGTTTGGGCCGACAACCTCCACCTCCATATAGCTCAATCCCCGTAGGCCAGTCGTGATGGATGGTGTTTCGTTGGAGAGGATATCCGTATCAGAGATCAGTACTACATCTGCAGCCAGCATATCCTTATATTCCTTTATAAACACCTCAAGGTTATTAGATCCTATTTCTTCCTCGCCTTCAAGTATAAATTTCACATTACAATCCAGGGTGGAAGTTTGCATCATGGTTTCAAACGCTTTTACATGCATATATGCCTGTCCCTTGTCATCACAGGCACCACGGGCATAGATCTTTTCATTCCTGATCGTAGGTTCAAAAGGTGGTGTTTCCCAAAGCTCTACCGGATCGGCAGGCTGTACATCATAATGACCATATACCAATATCGTGGGCAAGGAGGTATCTACGATCTTTTCACCAAAGACAATCGGGTGACCGGCAGTTTCATAGACGTCTGCCCTGTCAGCACCTGCAGCCAGGATCTTTTCTTTAAGAAATTCTGCTGCCTTTATGACTTCATCTTTATACTGGCTATCCGCACTGATGGAGGGGATCCTGATCAGGTCAAAAAGTTCATCCAGAAATCTCTGTTTATTTGAATCGATATAATCTTTGAAGGTATTATTTGAATTACTCATTACTCTCTAATTTTGTTCCTTTAAAAAAGTTGCTAAAGATAAATAGTATTTTTCAAACCCTTGGTAATTAGGAGATAAATCCTTCTTGTAGTGCATTGAAAATGACTGATTTTCAAAAAATTTGGATAAATCTTATTGTAAATTCAAAGTTGTAATATAAATTTGCAGTCCGTTTGGAAAACAGCGGGAAAAGCGAAAGTAGCTCAGCTGGTAGAGCACGACCTTGCCAAGGTCGGGGTCGCGGG
>CBDUCT010000061.1:0-12934 GCA_965365715.1 uncultured Cyclobacteriaceae bacterium
TTATCGGATGTGTGGAATTTGCAGCCAGGCCTTTTACCCATGCATTTTCCTTTTCATTCAAGCTAATGCCCTCATAAAAGATCTGGCCAGTATAATTTTCTGTAAGGGTTCCGGTTTTATCAAATACGATATGTGAGGTGTGTGTCAGTTTTTCAATGACCAGGGTATTTTTAAGATAGAAATGATTCCTGCCAAACACATTCATTGTATTACCAAGAGTAAAGGGGGTCGATAAGGATAAAGCACAGGGACATGCTACTATTAATACCGCAGTAAATACGAACCAGGACTTGTCTATGTCGATGGCCAGCCAAATGGATAATCCAGCCAATGCGATAAGCAAAACGGAAATGGTGAAGTATTTGCTGATCCTGTTTACAAGGCTTTCGAACTCACTGTTTCCCTCTTTTTTAAAAGCTTCATTGTTCCATAACTGGGTAAGATAACTCTGTGAAACAGGTTTCTGCACTTGCAAAAGAATGGAGGCGCCTATCTGGCGGCCACCAGCATAAATCAGGTCATCTTTGATCTTATGGACTGCATCGGATTCACCAGTAACAAAACTATAATCAATATTCGCCTCTTTGCTGGAGAGAATACTGTCGGCCGGAATAATCTCCCCATTCCTCACCCTGATAATATCGGATTTCTTCAGATTTTTAACCGGAACAGCTTCTTCCTTTCCATTTTCAATACGATTCACCGCAAGGGGGAAATAAGAACGGTAATCTCTTTCAAATGATAATCCCTCATATGTTTTGTTTTGAACCCATCTTCCAATTAATAAAAAGAAAAGGAGTCCGGACAAAGAATCGAAATAACCCGGACCCAGGTTGAATATAACATGAATCAAGCTTACCAGAAATAATGTTATAATACCCAGGGAGATTGGAAGATCAATGTTGATGTATTTTTGTCGTAATCCCGAAAAAGCAGACTGAAAATAATCGGTACTGCAATAAAAAACCACTGGAAGGGACAATAGAACATTCAGCCAGAGAATGAATTTTCGGATAATTACATCGTCGATTCCTTCAAAGCCGAAATACTCCGGGAAGCTCAATAGCATAATATTTCCGAAACTGAAACCGGCTACGCCGATCTTGATGATCAAGCTGCGGTTAATTGATTTTCTGGTCTTTCTTTCTTCCTGTTCCAGGCTTATAAAGGGTTCATAGCCTATGGTGGTCAAGGTCATAACCACTTCCTTCAGGCTTATTTCATGGGGATTAAAATCGATATAGACTTCTTTTCTTGTAAAATTAACACGGGAATAGCGTATGCCTTCTTTCAGTTTATATAGATTTTCCAGCAACCAGATACAGGAGGAACAATGTATAACAGGAATGTAGAAATTCACTTTGGCCGTATTGCCATCCTTAAAGTCCAAAACCTGCTCCTGAATCTCTGAATTATCCAGGTAATTGTATTTATCACCAAAATCCTTGCTTTTAAGGGTAATCCCCGGGCTGTTTTCAAGATCATAATAATTGCAGAGGTCATTTTCCTTTAATATCTCATAGACGGTTTTACAACCATTACAGCAGAAGTCTTTTTCCTCAAAAATCACATGATCTTCACGGCAAAGGTCACCGCAATGATAACAAATAATCTTCTCAGCTGTTTTTTTCTTCTCTTCGGATGTAATTTTTCCCATTTGTTCATTCCTGAAAGTTTAAAAGTACTTGAAAAACGTCGATCATAGTATGTTTTCAGTCATTTTTAATTAAAGAAGGAGAAAAATAACATTTATCCGACAATGATGTTATTAGCTGATAGAAATTGAATTACTTTGCAGGTTCTGTTTCTATTTGATTCGTACATTATTTATGCATTTAATAATCTGATATATGGCAAAATATCGTGCATCATTAAAAAAGGTTTTTCGAACCATTATCTGGCCTAGGCGGAGGCTTTTATTATTTGGCTTATTCCTGATTGTCATTAACCGGCTTTCGGGTCTGGTACTCCCTGGAGCTTCAAAATATTTGATTGACGAGGTAATTGCCAATGGTGATCTTGAATTCATGAAGATACTTTTACTGGGCGTTTCGGGTGCCATTATTATCCAGGCTACGAGTTCTTTTTTCCTTACCAGGATACTGAGTGTTGAAGCACAACACTTGATCTCTAATTTAAGGTCTCAAGTCCAGCAACATGTAGTTTATTTACCTGTCAGGTTCTTCGATAATACCAAATCAGGCGAACTGGTATCCCGGATCATGACCGATGTGGAAGGGGTGCGTAACCTGGTTGGTACAGGGCTTGTTCAGCTGTTTGGCGGCGTGCTTACCTCAATCGTGGCCCTTGTCTTATTAATCAATATTAGTCCGTTGCTAACCTTATATGTCGTCATTCCTCTGGCCGTTTTTGGATTTATTTCCCTGAAGGCCTTTGCGTATATCCGTCCGATATTCAGGGAAAGGCGAAAGATAAATGCTGATGTCACCGGGAGGCTGACAGAATCCCTTGGAGGGATACGGATCATTAAGGGTTTTAACGCAGAAAAGCAGGAGATCAATACTTTTTCCGATGGTGTAGAACAAATTTTCAAAAATGTTCGAAAAAGTCTGACATCAACCAGCCTGGTTACCAGTTCAGCAACATTACTACTGGGGCTTGCCACAGTGGGTATTATGGCGATCAGTGGTTATATGATCATTGAGGGTGATATGACGGTCGGGGACTTTTTTGCATTTATACTTTACCTGGGATTTATGATCGCCCCAATTGTTCAGATGAGTAATATCGGGAGTCAGATTACGGACGGCTTAGCCGGACTTGACCGGACAGAGGAATTGATCAGCAAAGATCGTGAAATTGATGATCCCAAAAGAAAAATCACTATTCCTGAAATAAGGGGTGATATAAAATTCTCAGGGATTGGATTTTCCTATGAAGAAGGAAAGAAGGTTATAGAGGATATTTCATTTGACAGCCCGGCGGGTTCTGTCACCGCGCTTGTAGGTAGTTCCGGTTCCGGAAAAACTACTATTGCCGGGCTTTCTGCTTCTTTCCTGGTTCCTCAGGAAGGAACCATTTCAATTGATGGGGTAGATCTATCCACTGTTACTCTGGATAGTTACCGAGCCCAGCTGGGCGTCGTTATGCAGGATGATTTTCTGTTTGAAGGAACAATAAGGGATAATATTCTTTTTCCCCGGCCAGATGCCAGTGAGGAGGAACTTCATCATGCTGTTAAAGCTGCCCATGTCAGTGAGTTCACTGATCGTTTTGAGGATGGCTTGGATACTTTAATAGGGGAGCGGGGTGTGAAATTATCCGGGGGACAACGGCAGCGTGTGGCCATAGCCCGTGCAGTTCTGGCAAATCCAAGGATATTGATACTGGATGAAGCTACTTCCAACCTGGATACCGAAAGTGAGGCTTTCATTCAGGACAGTCTTGCACAGCTTATGAAGGGAAGAACCACTATCGTTATTGCCCACAGGTTAAGCACTATTCGGCAGGCGGATCAGATCCTGGTGGTGGAAAGCGGGAAAATTGCTGAAAGGGGTACTCATGATGAATTAATTGCATTGCAGGGCAGGTATTACGACCTTTATACTTATCAGGCAAGAATATAATCTCAATAATGTTATTCTATCTTGTTACGGGAATCACCCTTGGTCTTTCTTCGGGACTTTCACCAGGGCCGCTTTTTACGCTGGTCATATCTGAAACCTTGAATTATGGACGTAAAGAAGGAATAAAGGTTGCTATTGCCCCGCTGATCACAGATATACCTATTGTGGTCATCAGTTATTTCATAATTGACCAGTTTGCAAACAGCGATTTAGTATATGGTATATTGTCTTTGGGAGGAGGATTGTTTATCGGATATCTTGCGATTGATAGTTTCAAAATAAAGGAATTTGATATGCCAGATAAAGTTAAAGCAAGGTCAATCCGAAAGGGTGTGGTGACAAATTTTCTGAATCCTGCTCCATATATTTTCTGGATCACGGTTGGTATACCCACTGCTCTGAAAGGATTCAACCAGAGCCTGGCTCATGCCTTATTGTTTGTTATCCCTTTTTACGTACTGCTTGTTGGTTCGAAGATCGTGCTGGCTATCATGATCAGTAAAACCGGCCGCATAAATAAAAAAGTGATGAGATACATTAATATTGTATTGGGTATAATATTATTCACTTTGGCGGTAAAGTTTATTTATGATGGGATAGCGTATCTGAAATAAAGTTCTACGGAATTTTTTTATTTAAATGTTTCATTTTGTGAAACTTTTTTGTATTTTTGAATAACCAGCTATGAGAGTGCATTTGATCAAAAAGAAGACAATTGAGACATTTATTGCTCATAATACAGGGAGTAAAGTCTCCTTTAGAATCTGGCTGGGAGTAATAAAGTGGGCCGATTGGAAAAACCCGTCGGATATTATAAAAACCTTTAATAGTGCAGAGTTATAGGGAAGGGGATCAGATAGAGTAGTCTTTAATATAGGAGGGAATAAATATCGTATGATATGTAAATATCATTTTGGAAAAAGCAGAGTTCATTTTTTTATTACGTGGATTGGAACACACAATGCTTACAATAGAATCTGCGATAAGAATGAGCAGTATGTTATAGAGGATATAGGCTAAGAAATGACAAGACATGAATTCATTGAAATACACAATTATCAAATCTGAAACACAATACAAGACTTATTGTGATATATTAGGAAATTTAGTAAAAGAGAAAAATGAGAATTTGGAAGATGAGATAGAGCTACTGACTTTTCTTATCGAAAAATGGGAAGAAGATCATATCGCAGTAAAGAACCTTGATCCGGTGGAGTTGGTGAAAGCGTTAATGTTTGAAAACAATTTAAAAGCAGTTCATCTGGCCGGGATCCTGGAATTATCCAAAGGAACGGTATCTAAAATTTTAAATTATCATAAAGGTCTATCAAAAGAAACCATCAGAAAATTGTCTGAACATTTTAAGGTTTCCCAGGAAGCTTTTAATAAACCTTACAGACTAATATCTGAAGCAAACAGACCTTTGCCCAAACGGAAAAGCACAAAATTAAAAAAAGGCCTGATCAATGCATGATGATGCCAAATAAATACTCATTCAGATATTATTGATTTTTAGCATGGTTATTCTCTCCTTTTTTATTAGAATAATATGAACAACGAAGTAAATCACTGTGAACAAATTTCAAGCACCCAGAACCAGAAGGTGAAAAATACCATCCTGCTGCAAAAACCCAGGGAGCGAAGGAAGCAGAATCTGTTTCTGGTCGAAGGGCAGAAGGAAGTCGAGCGGGCGATCCGGGCTGGATACACCTTTAAAAGACTATTTATTTGCAGGGAATTATATGATGGAGGATTAGCTTACTCTAATGATAAAGTCCTCGAGAAACAATCATTCGGCGCCCGATCAAAATCGAAAACTTTTAAGGAAAGCACAGGGCACTCCGGGGTAGATTCAGGAGCCCAAACTTTTGGGGACGGGTTAAAATCCTCTGGCCAGGATTCTGGATTAAACCAACGTGGTATTGAATCGATCCTGAAAAATGTTCCGGATCAGGTTGAAATCGACTATGTCAGCCCGAAAGTCTACGCCCATATGGCCTACAGGGGAACTACGGAGGGTATTATTGGCTGGGCAGTTCCTGAAGACCATGACCTGAAAGCGATCCAACTTTCTGCTAATCCATTGATTCTGGTAGTTGATGCCGTGGAGAAACCCGGGAACCTCGGGGCTATATTAAGAACCGCGGATGCAGCTGGGATCGATGCATTGATCATCAGTAATACCAGGACGGATATATACAATCCGAATGTTATCCGGTCCAGTTTGGGCGCTGTCTTCTCGACTCAGGTAGGTATTGAGGACTCCGGAACCATAATAGAATGGCTAAAGAAGAATAAAATTAAGATATTCAGTACAGCTCTGACAGCCTCCATACCTTACACTGATATCAATTACTCTGGTCCAACTGCCATCGTTATGGGAACAGAAGCCACCGGATTGTCAGAATCCTGGTTAAAGGAATCCGACCAGAATATTATTATACCCATGAAAGGAATTGTGGACTCCATGAATGTTTCGGTAAGTGCGGGGATTGTATTGTTCGAAGCCATAAGACAGCGCAATTCCATCTAGTTTCCCAGTCTATATGGCCTTTGATCAAGAAATCAAAAATCCTGATTTACGGCATTAGAATAATTAAACCTGACCACTTTGCCAGGATCGAAAAAGCCATATTAAGACTATCAAAAAAAAGCCCTGACCGGATGATCAGAGCTTTATATCTCAGTCTTAATGTGATCTTATCAAAAACAGTTTTAAACCTCCTGTAGTTTATAGCCTTTTCTGTATTCCCTGTGCATATATAGGTCTGCCTGGGGATCATCAACGAAAACCTGTTTCTTCGGATCCCATTTTATCGGCCTCCTGAGATCATAAGCAATATTACCCAGTGTACATGTAGTGCATGTATTATGACCTATCTCAACCGGGACCTGAGGATCTTTATGTGCCCTGACAGCTTCGATAAAGTTAACCTGGTGCGGGATCTTTGTCTCATAGGGCCCGGATTCTTCTTTCACGTTAGAATTGAAACTCTTATCAGATGCTTTGAAGTAGCCTCTTGAAACTTCGATCCAGCCATCTTTACCCTGGAACTTAACACCCTTCGTCTTTTCATCATTAAAAGGTTCTTCAGTCATGGTAATACCACTTGCGTATCTATAGGTAAGGTATTGGTAATTCTCATAACCAGCCGGAATGATCTCGACTGGTCCTCCCTTATCTTCACCAAGGCCCCATTGGGCTATGTCAAACATATGCGCGCCCCAGTCCGTGGTAAATCCGCCACCCATTTCCTTATACCATCTCCAGGCACCCCAGAGTGTTTCATTTTTTGGTGGATCCAATGAAATCGGTGGATTTAGTTCATGATTATAATGAATATAAGGATTCGGCCCCAGCCATAGATCCCAGTTCAGATCAGCAGGCATTATCTCCCGCGGAAGATCATAAGGAGTAGGAGGAGCGCCAACATAAGCATAGACTTTTTTTATTTCTCCAAGCTTACCATCCTGTACCAGTTTTACAGCATGCTGGAAATTCGGATCAGAACGCTGCTGGCTTCCCACAGCAAGAATCCTGTCGTATTTTCTTACTGCTTTAACCAGCCTTTTACCCTCCAGGATGGTGAAGGTGAGCGGTTTTTCAAGATAAACGTCTTTGCCTGATTTCAATGCATCGATCGCGATCAGGGCATGCCAGTGATCCGGAACAGCAATAACTACCACGTCAATATCCTCACGGGCAAGGAGGTCCTGGTATTTCTCATAGGTTTTAACATCTACGCTGCTTCCTTTTTCCTTATAGAAGTCAGTTACGCGTTTCTCGAATCTCTGGCGCTTGATACCATACACATCACACCCGGCCACTACTTTAACGCCTTCAAGTCCAATAAAACCATTGAGCAGGAACATGGCCTGTCTTCCCATACCTATAAATCCAAGATTGAGATTATCATTGGCGCTGAAGCCTTTAAAAGAAGGAACAATCGTCAATCCTGCAGCGCTAATGGCAGATTTCTCAATGAAGGACCGTCTCGATAACTTGTTTGATTTTTTATCTGACATAATAATTGGTTTAAAAATTTATAATTTGCTTGTTAGTTCAATGCTCATCAAAAAACATACCTGTTCAGTAACCGGTCCACAAAATTGTTCATTTTTCCTTTAAATCAGTGTAAAATAGGCGGTGAATTGCAAAAACCTGTATAGGGACCATTTCCAGCTATCCTGGAGGCAGGTTATGGATATTATTCATTTGATCACAGGTTATTCTCATTGATCAATAGGGTGCAGCCCGGAAAGAAAAGACTGAAAATCGATAAATTTCTAAATAGGGATTACTATTCGTTCTCTTTGGCCCAATCCTCAAGTGTTTCGATCGCTTCAAGGAGTACACCGGCAGAACCTCGGAACAAGCCGGATCCTTTTGGTTTCCCCTCAACTGTATACCATTCATAAAAACCATCATTTGTGATAACCCGGTCGATCATGGGTGATAATTCCTCATAGGCCTCTTTTATAAAACCGTTATTAGCCAGGGCCGTGATCATCCGTCCGCCGAACCATGTCCAGTCACCACCATTCTGATAACTCCAGGGTCCCATGCCCTTATTCATGAAGCTATTCTCCGGGTAGACCGGGTATAAAGTGAGACCGATACTCTGGGCATTAGCATCACGGACATTCTGCTGCATTTTTGCCAGTGAGGCCTCAATTTCCTGTTTACTCAGCAACCCTGCTTCAATGGCAACAGCAGTCCCCCCGTGGTAATATATGGCATTTTCATCAGGCACTTCCGGGAATGCCCGGGCATTAATATATACATGGGGAATGAATTTCTCATTTTCCTTATCCCAGAGGTGTTTCCTGACATTTTTCTTTATATCATTGTGCCTCTTCTCCCAGGTTCTGGTATCACCACCCGTTCCTTTTAAACTAATGAAATTATCGATCGCAATCAAAAACATGGCGTTGTCATATATGTCTATAGCCGGGATAGAATTTTCATCCAGTTTAACACCCCAGGGATGGCCTGGCTGAACGTCGCCCCAGTCTGCTGTTGTAGCCCCCCAGATAAGACCATAAGTTTGATTATACTTATGTTTCATCAGGAACTCCAGGGCCAGTTCCAGGCGGTCGATCGCTTTCTTTCCATTGATCATTTCCTCAAGTATGGTCCCGTCGCCGGTAGTTTCAACATATCTGTGATAGGCCTGGATAAGTGAAGTCTCCTGGTCGGTTTCCACCGTATTCTTATGGAATGCATAACCCGGCATATCATATCTTTCATACCTGCCATAGTAATCGATATGTTCATCTTCTCCTATCTGCTGGTATCCATCGATGATGTTCCCATCGAATCCCTGAAAGTACAGGAACCGTAAAAGTACTTCCCGCACCTCTTCCCGGGGTCGCACCTCTAATGAGTAGGTGATAAAGGTATTAAAATCCCTGATCCACACCTCCTGGTATCCTGACCCGGCATTGAATCCTGTGGAAAGCAGGTCCAGGGCTTTTTCTTTTATTGTTTTGAATCGTTCATCTGAAAGGATCTTCTCAGCCATATCGCTATTCTGAGCACAAGCTGGTGATTGCCAGATAACTGTTATTAAAAAGAGTAAAAAATACGGTTTCATAAGATATCCGGATTGAATCTGTAAACGACACAAATGTATGGAATTTCAAAATAAATAAATACCCGGGAGTAGGAATTACTATATATGATTGCAATACACTTACTGCATTTCTGAGCAATACACTTACTGCTTTTCTGAATTTTTCCAGACTACATCACCCTGAGCAGGGTAGTCTGATTAATGTTTTTGCCGTTACGGGGAAGGACTCATTATAAAATTATTGTTTTTTCATTTTTCCTGATATGAGCACAACATAAAGCAGAATAAAAATGAATGTCATGCCTCCGATTGCCCACCAATAATAAAAATTATTAAATGCCGATGCAATGAGCAATCCTAATCCAAGGCCTATAAAAAAAATAATGAGACTGGCTGATCCCGGGTACATTGTGATCTTATTGAAAAGATATATCCTTCTTCCCCAAAGTCCTTTCTGGATCCATCCTGCTGCGATCAAAAGCGGAATAAGTGCAATAGTATCGAGCAGGGATAGTCCTTGCCCTTCGCTTATTTTGAAAAGGTATGGCCCTTCCCATTGTGCGGGTATGGCAAATATGAGTATCGCGAAAGACAATAGATATACAGGGCCCCGGGGCCATTCAATAGTTTTCATGACAATGCGCATTAAGAATTTTAGTCTTTTATACTTTAGATTACTAAATTTCGGAAAAGGTAACTTGTAAATGGCTTATTTTTGACATGATTTAAGCGTTTTGAACTAATTATTTTATAAATATCATACAATGAACGATATCATCCTGGCTTCTGCCCAATTCGAACACCATTCAAACGATAAAGCTTATAACCTGAAAGTCATTGAAGAATTAAGCACAAAGGCCAAAAAGAAAAATGCCAAAGCAATAAGTTTCCATGAATTATCCATTACCGGATATACCTTTTTTAAGGACCTTGACAGGGAAGAGTTGAATGATGTATCGGAAGAACTTTCCACAAGCTCCAGTTTGAAGATCCTGAAAGAGATGGCAGGTGATCTTTCTGTTGTGATCATGGCAGGATTGGTTGAGCGAAGGGGAGGGAAATTTTATAATACCTATATAGCTGTCAATGGAAAAGAAATACTTGCCCGGTTCAGTAAACTGCATCCTTTCATTAACAAATACCTCAGCCCCGGGGAAGGGTATACATTTTTTGACCTTGAGGGCTGGAAGTGCAGTATCCTGGTCTGTTATGACAACAATATTGTAGAAAATGTCAGGGCCGTAGCTTTGTCAGGAACTCAGATACTAATTGCGCCCCATGTGACCGGGGGGACACCCTCACCAATGCCAGGAAGGGGTTTTATAGATGAAAAGCTATGGGAGAACAGGCAAAATGATCCGGTATCCATTCGTTCAGAATTAAATGGCCCTAAAGGCCGGGAATGGTTGATGCACTGGTTACCAGCCAGGGCCTATGACAATGGGATATATCTGTCCTTCAGCAATGCGATCGGAATGGACCATGACCATATTGTAACTGGCGGAGCTATGATCCTTGACCCTTTTGGAGACATCCTGTCGGAATGTTCGCAGCTGGGGGATGATGTGGTGGTGGCAAAATGTATTCCTGAAAAGTTAAAAGATGCCGGTGGATACCGCTACCGGAATGCCAGAAGGCCCGAACTATATGCTGATATTCTTGGCAGTAAGCACAGTTCAATCACTAAACCAGTTTGGATGAAAGATAATGATTAGATGTTCCTGTTTGATTATTGCGTAATAAACAGAAGGATTGCCAGAGTTTTTAATGCGCATTTTTAGAAGTAAATCCGCCATTCCGGCATCCTAAAATTTGGATATTTTGTAATATACCGTAATTTTACGTGGATGGGATGCGCCAAAACTGATTTTTATTAGTATACCTTATGGGTTTTAAACAACGCTAATCTCACAACCTGGATTTTTTTTAATTAATTTTCAAAATAGAAACAATCAAGAAATTTATCAATAACACAAAAAAACTATTATATGAAACACCTGAATAACATGCGATTTCCGGGGCTGGTCATGGCTTTACTGACCTGTTTCCAGATCTCAGCAATGGCTGCCGGATTCCAGGTATACCTGCCCAGTAGTCGTGCTACAGCCATGGGTAATCTGGGCGTGGGCCTACGGCCTGATGCTTCCAGTATTTACGTTAATCCCGGCGCTATGGCTCTGATGGAAAATAATCAGATCATGATGGGATTCAACTTTATTGAGGCCAAAGTACAATTTTATAATTCACAGGTCGAGAATAGCAATTATGTAGCTGATTCAGATAATCCGACAGGAACACCTTTTCATGCCTATGCTGTATGGGGGCCAAGAGAAGCGAAGTGGAAGGTCGGATTGGGCATGTACACACCTTATGGTTCCAGGGTCAATTGGGGTGATGAATGGCAGGGCAGGTTTTTGCTTACAGGGATAAGGTTGCAGGCCATATATATACAGCCTACGTTTTCCTATGCTTTTTCAGAGAATTTTTCTATTGGAGCCGGGTTGATAGGTATGTTTGGTAATGTTGATCTTAAGAGAGTCATTGATACATCTTCTGATTTACCACCAACAACAATAAATCTGGTTGGAGATGCAGAATTTGCTTTTGGCTTTAATGTAGGACTTTACTGGGCAATTTCTGAAAAATGGCAGTTAGGAGCAAGCTATCGCTCAAAGGTGGATGCTACGCTAAAAGGTGGTGACGTCTCCTTCGAAAATGTACCGAGTTCATTATCCACTCTTTTAACTGATAATAAATTCAGCTCTACCATACCTCTGCCATCATCTGCGAATCTTGCTTTGAACTGGACTCCTGATGAAAATTGGGAAGTGGGTGTAGAGGTAAATTACATCGGATGGAGTGCATATAAAAGCCTGGATTTTGACTTTGAAGATGAAAACCCTGTTATACAGGATTCAGAATCTCCAAGAAATTACGAAGATTCATGGGTTTTCCATCTGGGTGGCGAGTATGATTTTGGTAAATTCCAGCTCAGGGCGGGTGGATATTATGATCTGACACCTGTTCAGGAGGGTTATATGACGCCTGAAACACCAGATGCAAACCGTATCGCTTTCACCGGTGGTTTAGGATATAGTCTGGGTGATTTTCTCCAGTTTGATCTCGCATTCTTGTTTATTGCAGGTCAGGAAAGGGAACAGTTAACTTCAGTGGCTCAAAGTGTCGGGACTTATCCTTCTTCCACGAACAGTACCTATGCTGTTGAGCCGGGCACTTACAAGATGAGGGCCTATATACCGGGTGTAACAATAACTTACAAGTTTTAATGTAAATGGAAACAATGATGAAGACTATAAGTAAACTCATATTTGTTCTGGGATTGGTAGGATTGATTATTTCCTGTAAGCCCGAAATAGAGGTGCCTGCGCCATCTTCGGGCGGTTTGGACCTTAGCAATTACCTGGCCATAGGTAATTCGCTTACTGCCGGATATATGGATGCCGGTCTGTACCTGGAAGGACAGGACCAGTCTACTCCGGCCATTCTGGCATAGCAATTCATGGAAGTAAATCCTAATCTGCCTTTCAGTCAACCTACCATGCCTGTGGATGGTTCGGGGTACTTAAAGCTTAAAGACCTGGACCTCGCTAACTCGATCTTTGTGTTTGAACAGGTCCCGCCTGATCCGGGCTGGACAGATAAAATACCGGGTTCATATCAAAACCTGGGCAGAACGGGCATACGGGGGAAGGAGATGACTGGGAAGGGATATGGAGCGAGCAGAGAGCTGGGGAAGCCTTATTTTTACAA
>CBDUCT010000062.1:0-12877 GCA_965365715.1 uncultured Cyclobacteriaceae bacterium
ATAAAAATAAAAAAACCGGGTATAAAAATACCCGGCTAAACCAAACTTTACAACCACAAAAAACTAGTTATCAACGCATGACGTTGATCACCTCTTCAGGTGCTTGCACTAGTTCCACCAAAACCCCCTCACTACATAAGGGGAAATCTTCATTGCCTTTTGGATGTATAAAACAAACATCATATCCTGATGCACCCTTTCTTATTCCTCCGGGTGTAAATCTGACACCCTGTTCCTGCAACCATTCAACCGCTTTGGCCAGATCATCAATCCAGAGACCCACATGATTCAGTTTAGGCTCGTGCACTCTTGGTTTTTTATTGATATCAACGGGTTGCATAATATCAATCTCAACAGCATGTGGCCCATCACCTATCTTCAGCACATCCTCATCCACATTTTCCATCTCACTCTTAAAAGTTTTTACTTTTTCGAGTCCCATGATATCGATCCAGAATCTGGCAAGCTTCCCTTTGTCTTCACCTCCGATCGCTATTTGCTGAATGCCCAAAACTCTGAACGGTCTCATACTAGCCAAAAAATCTAACAGTTAAGCAAAAATATTCCTGAAAGATTTCAGAAAAAATGATATATATCAGAAAAAGAAAAAATTAAAAAAAAATTGGATCCGGATACATGGAAGCCAGGACGAACCAGTAGCCTGAAATTGAATGGGTAGGGGTCAAAGCCTGTCCTTTTCTGGGGCCATCAACTACCAAGCCAAATATATCATATTTATTACCTTCATTATCAGTCATTAGAATATTTGGAGGATCCGTTGCAGGTAAAAAATCTAATTCAGGACCACCCGGGATTCTGCTTTCAAATGATACAATGAATTGTTTAGACCGGTTTCCAATGACCACTATTGAAAAACCCTGGAAATTATCATGCAGAATCCTGGTTGAATCACCGAATATTTCCAGGGAATATGCTTTCATTCTTTTGTCCACTATGATTCCATGAACTTTTTCTTTCATCTGCAATCCAGGATTTTTAGGATTAACAGAAAAGAGAAGTGTATCATTGTTTTTGTATTCATCATATGAGTCAATATTATAATTAAATCCTGAGTTTCCAGGAGGCATCATAACTTTAGAACCCGGGAACATGGTGAGCCAGTTTTCCCAGGTAGTCTCTATCATTTGATGTGGATCCAACTCAAATTCTTCCAGCTCCCCATTCACGCAAATGTATTTCAATGGCAACCAATGTCCCTTTGAAACACGGTCGTATAATAAATGATTAGAATTGTAAACGAATTTTGACACCCCGAATTCAGTACTGATACCTTGAATTTTACGATCCCAGACCGCATTGCTTCCGCTCAGAGGACAATAGGATATCATTTTTTCTCCAGCTGCAAATTCATCATTAACCACTTCGTGATAATTTAAAATGTTTAGGGGATAGGCCCGGTAATCTCCCTTAATGTTCAAACCTAATATGAGATCCTCAGGCTTCAAATGTTCGGCAGCAGTTGCAGGTAAAAATTCCGGATTATCGAGTGAAGGGATAAAATCATTTTCAGTGCCTCTTCTAATAATTTCATTCTTAGGGATTATCCAATTGGCATATTCAGGATTCTCAATGGGATCAGGTATGGGATTCTCAACATCACAAGCGCACAACAGTGCCATTAATAATAATAGCTGTATGATTGAACCGGTCTTCATAAAAATTAGCTGATCTACTTATTTATAAAGACCGGATAATATTTGTAACCGCTATACTTTTTTTATTTCCTGGGCACGACGGAATGTTGCAATGGAAAATCCAATCATAAGTACCAATGTCCCGGTCCACAGTAAGTTAATGAATGGCTTCTCGATAGCTTTTAAAATTATATAATCTTTCTGAGTTGTATTTATTCCCAATACCAGGGCATCTTTATCGGGAATGATCTGAAGTACGGTCAGTTTTATTCCCAGTGCTTCATTTTCATCAGGTATCCTGGCAGCGAAATTATCCCTTATCAGATAAACAGGTTCCAGGAAATAATCCTGTGTTTTGCCCTGAATTTTTATTTGTGCTTTTACGGCCACATCTCCTTCTTCCAGTGGAATGCCATCCACCTCCTCAATCCGCTTGAATCCTTCAACGGTAGATACAAAATCATTTACAAAGAAATTTTCACCCAGCTGAACTTCCTGTTCTTCTGTTTCGTTCCACTCTTTCTCTTCATTAGCCACCACGGTAACATGGGTATAAATATCCCTTAAGGCACTTCTTTTTATAGAAGGTGAAACCACATTACCCATATCCGGATTTTCCTGTAACCTTGGGTATAACATAAAAGAGTTTCCGTTCTCCTTGGTATATATTACCTCATAATAGGTGTTCTCCGGATTATATTTCACGGTATCTCCTTTTGAAACGGTGATCAGGTCTCCTTTTAGAATATCTTCCTTTGCAGTCAGATAATATTTGTTGTTCAACATGTTGAACTGATCTTTTTTATAGAAACCACCAATCCCATCGATCTTGATCCTTCTTCCATTATAGATGAGCTTATAATTATCCATTTCTACAGGCTGGTCCTGGAAAAGGAGTATGTTTTCTTTATTCACTTCTTCGGGAAGATCGCTGCTGTAGCTCATTCCTGACCGGTTCAGGGAAATCACTCTCGAGAGCCCTGAAGAATACAGAATGCCTATAAGCATTAAGGCCACACCAATATGTGAAACCGCACCACCCGACAGTTTGATATTTTTAGAGGATAGTTTGAGCAGGGTTCGGGAATTCGAAACAATAGCGAATATCCCTGAACTTAACAGCAAAAGGAAGGATAAGTCCCGTAAGCCTGACAGGGCCATGATCAGTGTGGATATTATCAGGCTGATTACAATGGGTAGTGCAAATTCCTGATATACCTTTCCTTTTTCAAGTTTCTTCCAATAGAAGAACTGACCAATTCCTGTCAGCATGGCTATTCCTATCCCGAACCAGATCTGGAAACGGGTATAAAACATAACCTGATCAGCCGGTGGGGCCATGGAGGTTTCGATACCAATATTATTGAGTATGGAATTAAATACCGGAATTGAAGTTGGCAGGATAACCTGGAATGCTGATAAGGATAAAACAGTGGCTCCTATAAAGATCCAGAACTCTCTGTTATAGGAAGTAATTTCTTTCTCCGTAGAGGGAATGCTGCCCCATTTTTTAATTAGAAGATATATGCTCAATAACACAAATACCAATAGATATAAAAGGAGTTGACCGCTTAATCCAAGGTCGGTGAAGGAGTGAACGGAGCTGTCTCCCAGGATGCCGCTTCTGGTCAGAAAGGTAGAATATACAACCAGAAGGAAGGTAGCTATAACCAGAATAAATGATGTTTTTACAGCTGCTCCATTACGTTTATAGATTAACATGGTATGTATACCACCAATCAATACCAGCCAGGGTACGAATATCGCGTTCTCCACCGGGTCCCAATTCCAGTAGCCACCAAAATTCAGGGTTTCATAGGCCCAGTAGGCACCCATTAAAATACCCAGTCCCAGGGTGGCTGCTGCAAATAATGCCCATGGAACTGCAGGCTTGATCCATTCGGTGATCCTGTTTGACCATAATCCGGATATAGCAAAAGAAAAAGGAACAATAGTGGCAGCAAATCCGAGAAAGAGAGTCGGAGGGTGAATGACCATCCAGTAATTTTGAAGGAGGGGGTTTAATCCGGAACCGTTCTCAGGAATGAAATCAGGATTTATATCGAATACTGGCGCATCGATAACATCTCTTGTTAGCAGAAAGGGAGAACTTCCTATTTTCAGGTTAATGATAACCACCCCAAGGATCATGGAAACCAGAAAAGCCTGAACCAGGGAGAAGATGAACATTACCGGTGACTCCCATTTTTTAAATGTTCTGATCATCACCAGTCCCAGAATCACATGCCAGAAGATCCATAGAAGAAAACTGCCTTCCTGGCCTTCCCAGAAGGCGGAGAGTTTATAGTAAAAAGGCAAGTATCTTGACGAATGGCTCCATACGTAATGGTATTCGAAATAGTTGTGGTAAATGATATGATAAAGTACGGCTACAACACCGAGAACTGAGATTATATGTATGTAGAATGAGATACGTGCGGTGTGTTTCCAGTCACCGCTTTCTAATTGTTCGGCTTTGAAATAGGAAAATGCAGCTGCAATTGCCGATACAAATGAAATAATTACCAGAAGATGCCCGATGTTCCCAGCCAAAGTATGTACCATGTGCTTATGCTATAACTTTATCTCTTCTTCTTCGTACTTTGAAGGACATTTCAACAGAATTTTATCAGCGACGAAAATTTCTTCCCTGAAGGATCCTATCACAACGACCTGTTCCGACCGTTGCAGGTCAGGCGGCATAGGTTCGTTATAATATATTTTCTGTTCAATGTTTTCATTGTCAATCATCAGGAAGGATACCGATAACTTATCCTTTGTTACCTCTAAACCCTCTACATTTCCATCCTTATCCTTTTTTAACTGTCCGACAACATGGATTTTTTTGTTGTTTCCTTCGGCCGCCATTTTCATAGCCTCACTAAATGTAACATAGGTGCTTGCATCGCCGGCTGTAATAATTATGATCATTACCGCAATGGCAATTATAATGATACCAAAGATATGTGTCTTTTTCATCTGATTTATAAATTATTAGTTTACAGGTTTCAGCTTTTGATTTTATCAGAAAAATCTTTTTCCAGCCGACCCACTTTTTTATCAAGTCGAACGAGATAAAAGATCAGTCCCATTAGAATGACCGTAACTACCATTACTACCACATATATTTTTCCTGAAGCCCTGAGAGCATCCGCCATTTCTATAGTCTCACCAGCTTTCTGCTGAGCAATCACAGAAAAGGCGGTCAAATTAGAAAACAGTATTAATATCCACTTCTTCATATAATTAACTAATATCTTCAAGTTTTGATTTTAATTCTTTTACCCTTACCCTCAACTGAATAATCCAGACACCCAATAAAGTCCACCCTATGATAGAGGGATAGAAGACCAGCCTCAGATTGTTGTCTAGGTCATAAATATTAAAACCTGGATTACCTCCACTGCCAGGATGTAAAGAATCCGTTAGCCTGGGCAGGATATATAACAAAGGCAGGAGGGTCGACCAGGCGAATATATTATATACTGCCCCGATCCTGGCCCTTTGAATTTCATCTTCAATTGAATTTCTTAAAATTACATAAGCCAGATAGATCAGCATACAAATGGCAGCACCATTCAGTTTTGCGTCATTCACCCACCATGCACCCCATGTAAACCTCGCCCAGATACTTCCTGTTGCTAGTCCTAATATCCCCAGAATTATGCCCATATAAGCAAATTCTTCCGCCAGCAGGTCAAACTTTGTTTTAGATTTTGCCAGGTATCTAATAGAAAATATCAGCGAGGTTGTGAGCAGTATCATCATGCTGAACCACATAGATACATGGAAAAACTGGTTTCTAACACTTTCCTGAACAATGGCTATCCTGGGGACTTTAATCAGAAATCCTCCGATTACGGTGTATAATACGAGGACCACCGCAATAAATTTCCACCAGTTATTTTTTAGATCAAATGTCAACTTCGCCATATATAAGGAAATAAGATAGTTGATATTGTGATAACTATAATATCAATAGCACATAAATAGGTAATTGGTCCGTAACTGGCAGACCAATCCAGGCCTTCCAATGCATTTTTCGAAATCCTAATTATGATCAACAGCAGGGGTAATATAACCGGAAAACTTAAAATGGCCATTAAGGTTGTGCTATTTGCGGCTTTGGAAGCGATCCCGGAATTCATTGTTAAAACACCTGCGAAGCCTACCGATCCCAGCAGCAGGTTGACAATAAATAGCATCATGTCATCTATTGGATTGCCCAGGACCAGGCTGTATATAAATAATCCTGTTAACCCGATCCCTATTAATAGCAGCGCATTATAAATTACCTTTGAAAGGATTATTGCAGCAGGATTTGCTATAGAGTAATAGTAGATCAGCCTTCCCCGGTTCAGTTGAATGAAACTTTTAGTAACAGCATTCACAGCCGTGAATAGAATTATGATCCAGAATAAGGTATTCCATATCACGGGATTTAAGGAACTCACCTGCGACCGGAAACTCAGGTAACTGATAAAAATTACGCTGATAAGATACAAGAGGATACCGTTAATGGCATATTTCAAACGCCATTCAATGATTGTTTCCTGTAAAATTAATGTCCTGATGTCTTTAAGCAGCATAATCAATTTTGATCATCCTGCAAAAATACAATTATTATTAAATTGAACAGCTTTTATCAGAAATTCCTGCTATGAAATCCTGAAAACGATTTGGTGTTAGCCTGCATCTCCATCCCCCCAAAATATATCCATCGGGCTTCATGAGCTTCTGTAGTGATGCGCCAATGTGTCCGGCTGAAAGGAATCCTTATGACGATAGGTTGCAAGCACATCCACCCCATATATCCATTAGGCTTTCTGATCTTCTTTCGTGGCACTTTCTTGCCAGTGACCTTGGCATTTAGAGATATCTTATAGCTTAATAGTCAATTGAACGAACAGGTTTCTTGGTGGCTGTACAAAATATCCCGGTTCCATGTTCCCATCCCAATCCGGATCAACCGGTGCCCCATAGGTAAAGTATTGCTTGTTAAATATGTTGTTAAAAAATAATTCAAGCCTGTTCTCCTTATAAAAATTTATACCGAAGCGCATATTCGCAACGAAAAAGGATGGAATGATCATGTCCGGTTGATTTGTCGGTTCAAGATATGATTCACTAATGTATCGTCCTGATATTTCCACATCAAATAGATTCCTGAACTGATAAACAAAGGCACCCATGGCCATAAAGTTCGGACTGAAGGGTTGAGTTACGTTTTCATATTCCCGGGGATCATCATCCGGAGCATATACATCGATCTGACTTTTCATCAAAGTAGTGTTTCCATTGAAATAAAAGGAAGGGGCAAAATTCCAGTTCCAGTTCAATTCTATTCCGGTTCTGTAACTGGATGGGATGTTCTTCCTTAATTGAATGAATCCTTCAGGCACATATTCCCCGATCGGGGCGATCTCATCTTTAAACTTCATGAAGAAGCCATTGATCTGGCCTGCAAAACTATATTTACTGATCCTGAAACCAGCTTCGATATCATGAACATATTCTGCTTTTACATCATCGGACAATACGCTTTCGAGATTTAATCCATTCAGCTGGAAACCCCCAAAGATATCGATCTTGGTAGGTTCCCTGCCGGTATACCCATAAAACAGATAGAGATTTTTTATATCATCCAGGGCATAAGTCAATCCGATTTTTGGATTCAGAAAAGTCCATTTTTTGACTACATTCGGTTCATCCGGAAGGAGTGTATCATCCGGGTCTATTTCAAGTTTCACTGTTCTGAATTGGAGGTCCGCAAATAACGATAATCTGTTAATCGTGTAATCCAGTTTCCCAAAAACGCTCAACTCATTTTTCCAGGAACTTTCGTCATAGTAGGGATTTGAATTATCCGGAATAACACTCTCCAGATTTTGTCGCTGAAATGAATATAAATGTATTCCGGCATTAAGATCCAATTTCTGATCTTTTGAATTATGGTTGAAATAAGAAATAAATCCATAGTGATCATTAAAAAGAGGATAGTTGATCTGAACCAGCCTGTCAACCAAGTCATATCCATCAGGATTATTTGAATTATAAACAGAATCAGTAACATAAAATCCAGCAGGATAATCTCCGCCGGCAGCTCCATAATAAAGTGTAGTTACAAGGGATGAATAATCAGTTAATGACCTGGTATATTGAAGTTGAATAAAATCCTGACCAAAGTTATCAATGTCATTTTCGTTAACATAATTTGTTCTTGGATCTTCCTTTATGTCTGAAAGGGCAACGGGTAAATAAGCCAGTCCATTCTGGGTTTGCCCCGTAAATCCCTTTAGTGTGATCATGTCTTTTTCTCCAAAATAACCTCCGGAGAAAAAGAAGGAATATGAATCAGTCCCCGAGTGATATCGATAGCCGTCAGAATGGATTTTGGAAAACCGGGTGTAAAAATTGAATCCTTTTCCCAGAGTTCCTGATGAAAGTTCCACTGCTCCGCGGTATGTTCCGAAGGATCCTGTTGACAGCTGCAACTCCACACCTGCAGGCCTGTTCCTTAAATCTACGGATTGAAAATCAACAGAACCCGCATATGATGCCGTGCCATTAGTACTCGTTCCAACGCCTCTTTCAATCTGGATTGATTCAATGGAATTGGAAAAATCAGTGAAGTTAGAAAAAAACACACCCTGGTCGATCATATCGTTTAAGGGGGTGCCATCCAGGGTAATGTTCATTCTTGACTGATCAATACCGCGCAATCTCATTAATCCATAATTCGTAACATTCGTTCCTGATTCTGAATAGGAGATTAGGGATGGCGAGAGGTTGTCAATGACATAAATGGCATCCTGTCCGATATAAACGCTTTCAATTTCCTGAGTGGTGACTACCTGTCTTGTAGAGGGTCTGTTATCATTTCCCCTTACGGCTTGAATTACCACTTCATCCAGGTTATAGGCAATAGACAGGGCTACAGATACGTAATTTGAATCAGTTATATTTAAGGTTTCCGGATCATAACCAACATAACTTACTGTTATTTCCTGATGTTTCTTTTTATTTACATCGATCGAAAATGATCCCGATATATCCGTGATCACACCCTTATTGACTCCCGGTACAACCACATTGGCTCCTATGAGGGCTTCTCCGGTGCTTTTGTCAAAAACATTTCCACTAATGCTGGATTGGGCGAGTAGATTGTATACCATCAAACTTCCTATCAACAACAAACAGGCCTTTTTCATAATTAAAAATTTTAGGTTAACATCCCCCTCCCTTCATCCGCATTACCGGCATCAGGTGATGAGGGTATGATCTTAGCCCGGAATTTCAGGGCACGCCTTTTATTTTAAGAAAGTGTTAATATGAGATTTGAGATTCCTACGCCCGCATTACCGGTATCAGGTTCAAAGGGTATGATCTCAGCCCGCATATTAAGGCACCCCTCAAAATTTAAGTCAAAATTAATCTAAAATTATGGTATTATAAAGCATTTATTGAAGAAACAGCTATGGAGATACGCTCATTCATATTCCCTTGGATCTCAACATATTTAAAACCACGGAATTACAGTTCTTTCCTGTATTTCCGGTACAGGCAATTACGTTTATCTGGAAGCTCCCTCTACGGATCCGCCTCCCAGGGGATATCGATAAATGTTAGCAAAAGCAGGTCATGTTTTTAGCCGGGTCTCTTTACTGGTCATTTTATTCTATCTGATCCATCCGGATAAATTCTACCCTTCTATTTCTTCTTCTTCCTTCTTTAGTGGCATTAGTGGTTAAGGGCTTTGAAGATCCGTAACCCTTGGTTTTAATCTTATCAGGATCTATACCTTTCTCGACAAAATATTTGTAGACAGATCCGGCCCTTCTTTCAGATAGACGCTGATTGTAGCTGTCAGGACCAGTATTGTCTGTATGACCTGCAAGTATTATCTTAACAGGGGTGCTTTTCAAAAGATTAAAGATTGTATCCAGGTGGGGATAGAAGTCTTCTCCGATCACATCAGAATCAAAATCAAATTCGATATTAATAGATAAAACGCCATCATTTATCTCTATTACATCCTTACTGTCTTCGATTTCTTGTATTGACTCCGGTTCATCCATTTCAGCTATGATCACTTCCGGCATGACCTGTCCCATATTTATATCCAGATCATAAGTATATTCAGCCCCCCTGTTATCAAGCGCAAAAGTATGCTCATATAATTCAAAACCTTCCTTTTCACTTAGGATCTTAAATTCATTCCCGGAAGGGAGTAGAATCTCATAGGCTCCTGTTGTTTGGTCCGCTATAGTTTGCCCAAAGCTATGTTCTTCTGGGAGGATCATCAATGAAATAACAGAGTTAACCGGCCTGTTAGTCTCTTTGTTCATTACATTACCCCGTACCGCAACCATTGGGGTTTTCAACAAAAATACAGGTCGCTCAACCCTAACTATCCCAAATATACTATCAGCATCCATCCTTGCAAAATAGGCGTAATCATCTGAGTCATCGAAATAAAAATACATTTCATCCAAACTGGAATTTATATCCATTCCTATATTCTCCGGAGTGCTCCATTTCATCCAGGAGTCATCCAATCTGGTAATTCTAAAAATATCGATACCCCCGAATCCCGGATATCCGGCCGTGGCAAAGTAAAGGGATTTTTCACTATCTGAATAAAAGGGTGAGTATTCATCAAATGTTGTATTTATTTCACCTCCCAGGTTTTCTGGTTCTGACCATCTGCCATCCTTCTCCTGACGCATAATATATAAGTCGCGCCCTCCTTCTGTATCATATCGCAAAGTTGCGACAATTAAAATGCTATCCTCGGGAGAGAGTGTATAATCAGCATCAAATGAGCCAATGCGGGCATTCTTTATTTTTAATTCTTCAATATCTCCCCAGCCACTCCCTGTTGACGGGACAACAGTTATATTTGTGGTCACTTTTTCTGTTCCACTTACATTTCCAAAAAGAAATTTCGATTGACTGTTTACTTCAAAAATATCATGCAGATTATTATAGCCATTGTTATTTATGTCTTTACTTAAAGAAGCAGTACCTGAAAATACCCCGGTTAAGGGATCAAATATGGTTTGCCACACATCCCCGAAATCCTCAGATCCTCCACTGTTTCGCGGGCTGTTCGAACGGGTAAAAAACAATGTATTACTTACTTTTTGAAAAACTGGACGCGAATCTGAGACACCTTCTTCCGCACCAAGTAATAACAGATCATTATCAAGGTCTGGATTTCTCCGGAATGCCACATCCTTTATTGCAACAATGGGTATGTTTGTACCGGAGATCCCTATGGCATCGATGCCGTTATATCCGGGTACGCTGCTTCCATCCAGGACTATTCTGACAGCACTCACTGCATACTCTGTTTCGGAAAGGTAAATATTCAACAACCTTCCCCCAACATTTATTTGACGAGGCATAAAAGTATTCAGCAAATATTCATTGTCATTTTCATCATACAGGAATACCTTATAAACAGCACCTGGATTATAGGATTCCCCAATTGCGATTTGCTGAACCAGCATCGAACGTTCAAAACCCACCTTTATGAATGAGAGGCGGTCAGGTTTTGATGGCAGCCATGCATTTGGATTATCTCCGTAATCCGGCAGCACATCCGGTTTACCAAGCACCTGTGTGGCTGAGTACTGATATTCTGATAATTGAGAGGAAAAGTCCAGTACCTTTGATGCCCACTGGACTTCCTGAGAGGTAACAATAGTCACCGTTAATAGGAGTAATAAGGGTATAAGAATGGCTTTCATTTAAGAATCTTTTTGTAGAAAAATACAAGATATAAAATTTGTTTGTATTTTAACAAGTATTACTAGCTGAAATATAACCTGTTAGCCGTGTATAGTTTATTTAATTATTCAAGTTCTATTATATAGTTTTGCAGAACGAAAAATAATTACAGCTTAGACTTTTAAGAAGATATGACCTCTGGCTGCCAAAAAAAGCTCATCTTTTAAATTCATTCAGTGTAATTGAGATTAAGTATATTATAAGGCATTTATTGCAGAAACAGCTCTGGATATACGCTCATTCATATTCCCTTTGATCTCAACATATTTAAACCCCCGGAGTTCCAGTTCTTCCCTGTATTTCCGAAACAGGGAAGAACGTTTATCAGGGTGCTCCCTCTGCGGATCTGCCTCCCAGGGAATGTCGATATACGTTAGCAAATGCAGGTCATAGTTGCTACTGGATATTTCTTCCACAATCCAATCCGGACACGAACCGTATTTGAAATCACTCCAGATCTTAATTACTATCAAGTTAGTATCACAGATCAGGATATTGTTCGCATGCTCTGACATCTTCTTTTCAGCCTCTATCTGGCCATTTGCGATTTTCTCCAGGTCATGCTTCTGATAGGGTCTTTTTAACTGGTCTATATAGGTCCTTGCGTATTCTTCAACCCAGCAGGTATTGTAGTGTTCGGCTAATTTCATCGAAAGGGTGCTTTTGCCTGTTGATTCAGGCCCTACTACTGCTATTTTTACTAATTTGTCGATAACTCCAGTGTTTTTTTCCAGGATAAGTAACCAAATATCGCAATTATAAAAAATACGAAGAACTGAAAGCTGGTCAGGACAAGGCCTTTATAAAAATATAGTGGGATAGAAATAAAATCTCCGATGATCCAAGCCAACCAGTTCTCTATTTTTTTCCTGGCCATCAATTGCATCCCAACAAAAAATATAGAAGTGGTGAGCGCATCGATTATAGGAACATCGGAATCCGTAAAATGGATTAATAATTGTGATAAAACAACAAATGAAACCAGCAAAATGGTGATACTCCATATCCAGTCTTTTTTAGTATTCGTTGTGATGGGCGTATTATGCTTTGTATCATCTTTTCTTGACCAGTAATACCAGCCGTAAACGCTCATAACAAAATAATATGCATTAATAGACATATCCGCATAGAGACGGGCATTAAAACAAATGTATACAAATATCAGAACGCTGATAATACCGGTAGGAAACACCAGGATACTTTCCCTTTTGGCATATATTACACTTAGAAGGCCGAAGAATACACCCAATAACTCCAAAATACTCAGCTCCTTAATTCCTTCAAAAATGCCTTGCAGGATATCCATTTAAATAAATCCGTTATTAATTTCGGTTTGTGTGGCAACAAAAATATAGGATTGGGAGCTTAAATAGAAGCAATGATTACTGGCCATACTTTTGATCGTATTTTTCCATCTCGTCAGCCCT
>CBDUCT010000063.1:0-12853 GCA_965365715.1 uncultured Cyclobacteriaceae bacterium
ATAAACAGAGGCATTCCAACCAGAAAATGCATATGACACATATATGAGAGACACGGCAAATGAACCGGAAAATACCTGGCCCCAATCCTCTGCACCGGGTACAAGATTCAAATTCTGATGGTCAGACACAAAAAATCCGGCTATAATGAAAAACAGGATCAAAGCTATTTTAAGAAAGGTTACTATTCTTTGAAATTGCCCTCCGAACCTTATTTTGAAGGAATGTATTAATGATAAAATAATAACGATAGTGAGTGCTAAAAAGATTTCATTTCCGGAACCAAAAAATGCATGCGAATAGCTGGCCATTGCCATAGCTGCGAGTGCTGTTGGTGCTGAGAATGCCACAAGAAAAGAAACCCAACCAGCAAGGAAACCTAATAAAGGATGGTATATCTTTGATAGAAAATGATATTCACCACCAGACCTGGGTAGTTTCGAGGCAAGTTCTCCATAACTCAAAGCCCCACTCATAGCGACAAAACCACCGACTACCCATAACATCAAAAGTGCAAACACAGACTTAATATCTGCAATTTGAAATCCAAGGCTGGTGAATATCCCCGTCCCAACCATATTCGCCACGACGATTGAGAAAGCTGTTGTTAATCCGACCTTTTGTAGATGTATGTTTTGATTCAAACTATCTTAAAGTATATAAAAAGGACGAATAATACACGTACCTTATTACTCGTCCATATGTAATATTACGATTTTATTACACTTTTGGCAAAACCCATGGGCTTCTGTAAGTCGCTTTAGTCAATTCATTTGCCTCACTATCATTCACAAACTCAGATTTTGACTTTTCCCAATAAATTTTTCTTCCGGTTTTAAAAGCAATATTTCCCATATGGGCAACCCGGGCTGTATTGGCTGCAATAGCAACATCACAATTCGGCTTTTCGCGGGAGTTTATACACTCAAGGAAATTCTTAACATGATAGTCGAGATCCTTTCCACCACCTTTCTGCAGAGGAACTTTCTCCATTTTATCTTTTCCACCTTCCTTCTCGGGTATAACTTCCCAACCTCCTCTATCAACTACGAGCGTTCCATTATTTCCAATAAATCCGACACCGTGCGTTCGGCCATAAGGTCCCCCGTCAATTCCAGTGGCGTAATACCACCTCCTTCGGAATCCATCAAATTCATATATAGCCTGTAGTGTGTCCGGCGTTTCTGATGCATCATCAGGGTAGGCAAATTTTCCTCCGGAGGCCATTACTGATTTTGGAGCGTCTACCTTCATACCATATAATCCAAAGTCGATTATATGAACCCCCCAGTCAGTCATTAAACCACCAGCATAATCCCAGAACCACCTGAAATTAAAATGAAACCGGTTCCTGTTAAAAGGTCTTTTTGCAGCAGGTCCCAGCCAGAAGTCATAATCCACGCCTTCCGGTGCTGGTTCATCAGGAAGTATGGGAACTGGTTTCATCCAGCCCTGATAAGCCCATGTTTTAACCGTCCGAATATTTCCCAGCTTTCCTGAAAAAACGAAATCCATTGCATCACGCCAGTGTGGACCACTTCTTTGCCATTGTCCGACCTGAACAACCCGGTCATACTTGCGCGCTGCCTTGACCATTATATCCAATTCTTCAATTGAATTGGCCAGAGGTTTTTCACAATACACATCTTTTCCAGCTTCACAGGCTTCTACCATGGGCAGGCAATGCCAGTGGTCCGGAGTGCCAACAATTACAACATCAATATCTTTATTCTCTATCAACTTTCGATAATCACTGTATTGAACCGGCTTCTTGCCAGTTTTCTTTTCAACATCTGCTGTTCTTTGATCGAGGACTGACTGGTCAACATCACATAAAGCGGCACATTCAACATCAGGTTGATTAAGAAATGTTTGAAGGTTGGAAAATCCCATTCCCTTGCAACCTATGAGTCCTACAACAACTTTATCATTTGCTCCTGAAATACAACTTTTGGCTAACACGCTCCCTGCCGACAGGGAAGATATCATACCAGCACCAGTGATTATTTTGCCCGTATTATTGATAAATTTTCTTCTGGAATTGTTCATATCTTAATTTTTATATCAAAAAGTTAATTATCATTTTATTGAAAGCGATTAAATATAACAAAAGCTTTTAATTATTCATATTAAATAGTTGTTATCTCAATATTTGACCTGCAATTATGTTATTTGGTTTTATACATGATTTAAATCATTATATATAGCTAAAAATGGATATAATATCGTACTTGTAAGTTTAGAATGAGATGATAGGTTGCTTGTTCAATTTAATCAGAATTTCTACAGAATCTTATGTTATTTTCGGCCTTGTTGATTTTTTAGGGTTTTAATAGGATGGTGTGCTAAGAGTATTTTTTATTTTATTTTTTATTGCATATTCAATGCAATTTTCCGTAGGGCAGATCCAGTTTGATCAAGTTGAAGATACAGTTACAGGCAGGAAGAAAAGCATAGAAGTATTCATGATCGATGATCCCCCCAAAATTGATGGAGTAATGAATGATCCAGTCTGGAAAACTGCCCCATATATCGATGAATTCTACCAGAGAGAGCCAAACAATGGGGATCCAATCACAAAACCAACAAAAGTATACATCTGCTTTGATGAAAAAACCTTATACATCGGATTTCAATGCTTTGACGATCCGGATAAGATAACAGCGAAGGAACTGCTCAGGGATATTAGTTTAGGAGAGGATGACCGTGTACAGGTAATTCTTGATACATATCTTGATGGCAGAAATGCATTCTGGTTTCAGATTGGCCCGTTGGGATCTATTGGTGATGCTTTAGTAAGTGATAATGGTGCTGGTTTCAATAAACAATGGGATGGAATTTGGGAAGGAAAAGCTAAGATCAATGATCATGGCTGGGATGCAGAAATGGCCATCCCATTCAAAACTCTTAATTTCAGGCCGGACCAGGATGTGTGGGGATTGAAGTTAATTAGACATATCAAGAGAAACTTGGAGAGATCATACTGGCCGGACGCCAATTTTAATACCTATGGATTCCAGGTATCAGATGCCGGTTTAATGAAAGGTATTATATTTATGGTACAGGGCTGTGGTTGGGATAGGCAACCTTACGCATTAGTAGGTGTTGAACGTAAGACGGGTGAAGAAAATAATTTTAAATGGGATATTGGAGGAGATGGGGTCTGTCGGATCTCGAGCGGGTTGAATGCTGCCTTAACTATAAATACGGATTTTGCTCAGACAGAGGCTGATGACCGTCAGATCAATCTAACCAGGTTCTCATTATTTTTTCCTGAAAAGAGAGATTTTTTCCTGGATGGCGCCAATTATTTTAATTTCGGATTTAATACCGATTCCAGGAACAGGTACGGCCGGGGGATGATACCATATTTTTCACGCAGGATCGGGCTTGATGAAAATGGCAATCCTATTCCTATTGTCGTGGGTCTTAAAATGATTGGCCAGGCAGGCAACTGGAATATCGGAGCTTTAAACAGTACTCAGAAAACAGATTCTTCCTATCAGAATTTTACAGTGGCCAGGGTCAGTCACAATATTGGTAAGCAATCCTATATTGGCATGATAGGAACAAAAGGAAATGCAATTGGTCCTGAAAGCAACTGGCTTGCCGGGGTGGATTTTAAAATAGGAACCGACAGTTTCAAAGGCGATAAAAACCTGATGTTCACGGGTTATGCGGTAAAATCAAATACTGAAGGTTATGACGAGGATGAATATTCTTTTGGTGCAGAGGTCAATTATCCTAATGATTTTCTGAACTTCAGATTGGGATATCAGCAAATTGGGGAAAACTATCTGGCTGGCCTGGGATTTGTCCCAAGACCAGGTATAAGAGAATCTTATGCTAATTTATTTTTCGGTCCACGCCCAAATAAATGGGGTATAATGAAAATTAATACCGGGGGTATTATCAATTATATCACAGATATGGCCAATACCCTTCAGACAAGGGATATTTTCCTGAAAATTGTTGAGTTTGAGTTCCTTTCAGGAGAAATAGCCGAGTATTCCTTGAACAATACCTATGAATACCTTTATGAAGATTTTTACATTTTCCCCCGTGATTCCATATGGATTGATGCAGGCACCTATTCATTCTGGCGACAGGGAATAGAATTGAGTACAGCTCCCAGAAGGATGTTCTGGGTTGCTACTGATATTTCCTGGGGTGATTTTTTTGATGGTAAAAGGATGGATATAGAGTTAAAGTCAGGATTAAAGATTGGAATTCCCGTTTTTGTAGGTCTGGAATTCGAACACAACAAGGTAGATCTAACCCGTGGAAGTTTTACGGTCAATGTTTACCGGATCAAAGGAGATGTTTACTTCAGCCCCGACATTACACTGACTAATTTTATTCAATACGATAACCTGTCAGAAAGCTGGGGATGGCAGTCAAGGTTTCAGTGGATCCTGAAACCCGGGAATGAAATCCATTTCGTATGGAATTCATTGGTTTTACCTGCTACCAGCAGGGATCAGTTCATTCTATCAGAGAATTCTGCCCTTTTGAAAGTGAATTACAACTTTCGTTTTTGATATTTTAGTTTTTTTTTATACATTCAGTGCCAATATTTGTTCAATGCTCTTGCTATGCGCATTAACCTAAAGCTACTCTTATCATTTTTATTTTTGGCCATCCTATCTCCAAATAAGATAATTGGTCAAACTGCTGGGCCAAATAGTCCAGGAACAGCATCTAATATCGGTGCAACAAATCCATGGTCAAATCCAACTAATCTAATATCTAGCAATAATACCTATTCCTCAGTATCCTTAAATAATGGGCAAGTTTCTGATGTAGTAGTTGCTACAAATTTTGGTTTTTCTATTCCTACTAGTGCGACCATCGATGGTGTTACAGTAGAAATTGAGAAATATGGATCCCGGACAGTTTTTTTCATACCTATTAGATACATTATTGATAATACTATTAGTTTAACAACCGATGGCACTAATCCTCTCGGTGACAATAAGGCCAATGGGACACCATGGCCAATATCAGATACATCTCCCAGTACATATACATCGTATGGTGGTTCTGCGGATGGATGGAATGCGTCTCTTACTCCAAGCCTAGTTAATAGTACTTCTTTTGGTATTTATATAGATGTAAGTTGTATTTTTTGGCCTGGCGGACCTGAAACAGGATATATTGATCACATTAGAGTGACTATTGATTACACCGTACCTACACCGGTGGAGCTGATCAGTTTTGATGGTAAGGTAGTCGAGGAAGTGATAGAACTGAAATGGCAGACCAGCTGGGAAAAGAACAATGATTTTTATACCATTGAAAAATCATCAAATGGCCTGAATTATATGGAACTGGCCACTGTAGATGGTAAAGGAACAACTGAATTTACATCTGATTATGCATACATCGATCCACTGCCTTTCAGCGGCAATAATTATTACAGGTTGACGCAAACTGATTATGATGGTACATATGAAGTATTTAAACCCGTTATGGTCCGCTATGAGGAAACTGGTCCTATGATGAAGATATATCCAAACCCGGTTGTGAACCAGGAGGTATACCTTATCGTAAATCCGGACCTTTTAAAAGAAGAAAACAACAATACCTACATTGTTGTGAGAAGTACCACCGGGGAGATTATCCATCAACAGAGTATTCCAACAGATCATCTGCGTGAAAAGATTTCATTGAATAAGCGATTTGCCAGTGGAATGTATATTGTCGAACTGCATTCACCGTATGGGAATACATCGGAAAAACTTGTTGTGAACTAATTGTCCCCTTTTGAAATCAGTAGACTATCGGTTAATGAAACTGTGACCAGCTAATTCTAAGTTATCCAAATAAGAGAAAAAGAACATCCTGCCTCTGATAAATAACCCTTATTGTGCTTATTATTAAGTTATTAACTTGTTACCAAAGAACATAATTCAGTTTATGATCATAATTCAGGAACTGATATTAAATAAAGAAAAAGGTACACCAGGAAATTAACCGGTGTACCTCAAATTATAGAATAATAAAGGTACTCCATGGAATTATCCAGTGTACCTTAAAACATCATATTCCTAAAATCTTCTTATTGGTTTCATCATCAGATCCGGCGGAAGCAAAATCATCAAATGTTTTCTTGGTCTTTTTGATCATATAATCTTTTACGAACTCAGCCCCTTCCCTTGCTCCATCTTCCGGATTCTTCAGGCAACATTCCCATTCGACAACCGCCCAGCCATCATAATCATATTGTGCCAGCTTGGAGAAAATGTCATTGAAATCAACCTGACCATCACCCAATGATCTGAACCGTCCCGGTCGCTCTACCCAATCCTGATATCCGCCATAAACGCCGGACTTAGCTGTTGGATTAAATTCAGCATCCTTTACATGGAACATTTTGATGAACTCATGGTAGAGATCAATATGTTGTATATAATCTAATTGTTGCAACACAAAATGACTTGGATCATATAACATATTCACCCTGGGATGATTTTCTGTTGCTTCAAGGAATCTTTCAAAGGTTATACCATCATGTAAGTCTTCGCCCGGATGGATCTCATAGCAAAGGTCAACCCCGCATTCATCAAACTTATTCAGTATAGGTTCCCACCTTTTAGCAAGTTCTTTGAACCCGGTCTCAACCAAGCCCGGAGGTCGTTGAGGCCAGGGGTACATATAGGGCCATAAGAATGCACCCGAAAAAGTGACAACAGCATTCAGCCCCAGGTTCCTGCTGGCTTCAGCAGCATACATCATTTGTTCAACAGCCCATGCCGTTCTCTTCTTGGGATTTTTATGGTATTCAGGCGGGGCGAATCCATCGAACATGATATCATATGCAGGGTGAACCGCTACTAGCTGACCTTGAAGGTGTGTACCCAGTTCAGTAACCTCAAGGCCGGTACTTTCTACGGTTCCTTTTATTTCATCTGCGTAGTCTTTACTTCCAGCTAATTTTTTAAGATCTACACATCGGCCATCCCATGCAGGTAACTGTACGCCAACATATCCGAGTCCAGCCATGTATCTGCAAATGTTCTCAAGATTATCGTACGGCCGATCATCCCCCATAAATTGTGCGAGATATATTCCAGGTCCTTTCATTTTGTTCAATATTTTAAGTTATAATTTAATCCATTCAGCATTTTTCTCTCCTGATTCAATGACAGCATCAATAAAACGCATTCCACGAACACCGTCATTAACGGTTGGGAAATCAAGATATTCAGGGGAGGGCTCTGATCCATCAAGCTTAGCCTGTACAACTTTGGCAAAGTTCCGATAGATATTTCCAAAGGCTTCAAGATAACCTTCCGGATGGCCTGCAGGTGTACGGGAATGTGCCTGAGCCATATTGCCCATATAACCGGTACCGGTCCTGTAAACTTCCATGGGTTTATCCAGCCATTTAACGTACATGGTATTAGGATCATGCTGATGCCACTGTATCCCTCCTTTCTCGCCATATACCCTTATATTTACTGGATTTTCTTCACCGGCACTTACCTGACTAACATGTAGCACACCTTTGGCACCATTATCAAAACGTATTAAAACATTTGCATCATCATCTAATTGCCGGCCTTCAACAAAAGTTGTAACATCAGCGCATAACTCAACAATCTTTAATCCTGTTATAGTCTCCGCCAGATTCTCTGCGTGGGTTCCAATATCACCAACCGATCCAGCCTTCCCTGACTGCTTAGGATCTGTTCTCCAGGAAGCCTGTTGCTGACCTGTGGTTTCCAGGGGTGTCGAAAGCCATCCCTGAGGGTATTCAACCACTACCTTCCTGATTTTCCCAAATACACCTGACTGGATCATTTCGCGGGCTTGTTTAATCATAGGGTAACCCGTATATGTATGCGTGAGCGCAAATACCAATCCCGATTCTTCAACAAGTTTCTCAAGAGCGAGGGCTTCTTCATATGAATAAGTCATCGGCTTTTCACAAACTACATGAAATCCATTTTCCAGTGCCAGTTTTGCAGGTTCAAAATGCACATGGTTTGGAGTTACAATGCTTACAAAATCAATTCGTTCGCCTTCAGGAAGTTTACTTTCTTTTTCGATCATTTCCTGGTATGTTCTGTAGGTACGATCCGGACTGAGAAAGAGGTCCTGGCCGGAAAGAATAGCAATTTCGGGGTTTACATCAAGGGCACCCGCGATGAATTCGATCTGACCATCAATCCCGGCAGCCATACGATGTACAGCTCCTATAAATGCACCTCTTCCACCTCCTATCATACCCATTTTTATCTTTCTACTCATAAGAATAATTGGGATTTAAATGTATATAAAATGTTAAGTTTAAAAAGTTCCATCATGGTATGAAACAGTAAAAAACACAATAAAACTATTGATTATCAATTATAAGGATAATTAAGGAAATTTATAAATAAATTCTGATTTATCCTGAAAGGTTTGGCGGGAATATCCTTTCTGATTTCGAAGATAAAAACGCTAAGTATGGAGGCAAGCTACATCCTTGACTTCTTAAGTCTTGTTAACATCAAGTAATCGAGGTAATACAGTACCTTGAATGAAATACTGTTATCTCTTGGTGCGTCAAACGAATTCACAAAATTACTTGGATAATTATAGTCAACGATATCGTTATTATTCAATGCGCTACTTTTCCATACAATACTGAATTCACTTGCCGGAGAAAAGATCCACCTGTAGACCATATCTACATTAAAAGCGTTGTAGTTAACATCGTGTGACGAGTTATAGTCTGTTGGGCCAAGTCGTCCATTTTCTTCTAATTTTAAAAATTCGTCGTACTGGGCGCTGGACCAATAATGCCTCATCCGGAAGTATATATCCATATCTTTAGTAAAAGAAAACTTCGTAGTGAACACATTCGTAATCGTTCGTATATCACGGACGCCAAAGTTTATCTCATCGTCATCAGAATATACATAACCTACACTGTTACTGCTGTTCCTCCCGGTTATGCTGGTAGATAAGGATAATCTATCATTTACTCTCAACCTTGGAGCAAGGCTGACTGACATAGAATTTCGATGGGCTTCTGAAGTCAGAGCATAATATGCCCAACCAGAAATCCTGAATCTTTTCCGTGAATCCGTATACATTGAAATCCCTGTGCTGTGATATGTCGGATAAATAACAAAACGGCCGAATGTCCGTGGTTCATCAAAATTCTTACGCTCTACCGGAGAGAATTCATACCAGATACGGGTAGTCAGGAAATTTGTAAAGGTTGCTCTGACGGAAGACTCAATATTCATCCCTGTGAATACATTCGGATTATATATTCTATTATAATTTACCTGTACCTCAGCATTAAAGTTCAGGAACTTGGAAAAAGGATCATATTCAACATACTCAAAACTTACTGAAGTACTGTGATCATTAGGTGACCTGATGAAACCTATATCATTTGGATTGTAATTATCTGATTCCAGTCGATGTCTCAAACGATATAAAAAATTACCGCTTGTCTTACCCAGCCAGAAATTAGTATTAAATCCTGTATCATCTTCCTCCTCAAGAAAACCATAACGGTGTGAAAGTACGGCTGTTCCACCTACTGCATAGGTGTTGGATTTATCAGCCACCTTGAAATTAGCTGCCGAAACGTTTGCGTCATAATAAATTCCACCACGGGTAACATTTGTATTTGTGAAGTTAACAAATGAGTTATTCTTTAAGGATTGATCAAGAACAATTACATTGTAGTTTATTAGTGGTGCGGTTTGGATTTCTCTTTCGACTCCACTGGAATCTATTACTGCTGCGTATGTTTTATTGGTAATCGCATTGAGAAAACCAATCCCTAAACCGGATTTAGTTCTCCCAGTGATCTTAGTAGCATTAATAATTCTTGATTCAATAGGATTTCTTAAAATTTCTTCTCCATCTCTTAGCTGTTCCTCAACATTATTGAATCCAATAGGTCTCCCGCCTATCCTTCTTGAATAGAAAATACCAGCTTTATCAAACAATTCTGTCCCTTCTGTGAAGAATTGCCGGCGCTCTTCATTGTATACTTCGTAAGGTCCAAGATTTAATACATTATTGTCTGAAATAACCTGACCGAAATCTGGTATGAGCATCATATTTAATGTAAAAGCATCATTGATCCCATATTGAATATCCAGGCCTCCCCTTACATTCGTAAAAGTTTGTGATACATTCGTATCAGGATTTGTGTGGCGGTTTATATAGGTTGAAACATAAGGTGTTATAGAAAGTCTGAGGGGTGTTTTAATTTTTTTAATGCCACTCATATTTCCGAATTGATTTACAAAGCCACTTACTTTCGGATTGATCTCATCCCAGTATACAGATTCATTATCCCTTTTAATTATCCTCCTGAAGTTAGTTCCCCAGTGTTGGACTTCAGTATCCGGAAAGCGCAATGCTGATAAGGGTATCTCTATTTCGACAAACCATCCTTCGTCGGTAATACTGACATCACTATACCAGCCGACATCCCAATTCCTGTCGAAACTACCAGGGCTGATGCGGGCATCGCTTTGAACCCCAGCTGCAGATACAGAAAACTCATAAGCATTAAGATCATCATTATAGGTGTCAAAATACACCGAGAAACGGTCAGAATTGCCACCCTGATCTCTTGAGGTCAGTTCAGTAAGGATCCCATCGGGTCTGTCATCATATAGCCAGGCACCTATGTAAAGGTAGGCATCGTTATACAATACAGCAACTTCAGTCCGTTGCGATGGTTGCCCTCCAGGTTCCGGACTTCTTTGAATAAAGTCAGTGGCTTTATCCGCAACGGACCAGTAGGACTCATCCAGGATACCATCTACCTTGATTTGCTTGTCAATACGAATAGCATTCAAACTCTTTTGAGCAAATAGCGAGTTTGTCAGTTGAACTAAGAATAAAAAAATAATTACAAACCTCAAATCTATGTGTACACTAAAAATTATTGTTAAGTGTAATAAGTACAATTATAATGATTTTCAAACACTTAACGAATAAAAATCGTCTTTATTTTAACTTAAAGCCCCTTTTTCACAGATTCTTGTTTGCGAATTCAGGTATGACAATATTCTACTTGACATTAGAATAATAAAGATATTCTGATCTTTGAATGTTATTAAAAAATTCATATATTATAACTTCTAAGAACGGAGGGTATTGGTGAAGGGATTTTTAACAATTTCAAAATATTAATACCATGATCTCAAAATATATAAAACTCATATTATTTCTAATTCCGCTGGCTTTTTTGCTACAGGATTGTCAGTTTGGAAAGGTGAAGGTCGGCTTTTTGCTTGATGACTTTTCATCTGAAAGATGGTATCGTGACCGTGATCTGTTCATTGAGAAAACAGAAGAACTGGGTGGTAAAATAATGGTGGATTCAGCCATGGGAGACATCAAAAAACAATTTGAGCAGGCGAAAGTAATGCTTGAGAAAGGAGTTGATGTTCTTGTCGTTGTCCCGGCAAATAGTGAAGCTGCTGCAGCCATTGTTAAACTTGCCCACAGATATGAAGTCCCTGTAATCTCATATGACAGGTTAATTAAGAATTGTGATCTGGATTATTATGTGTCATTTGAAAACACCAGGGTTGGGGAATTAATGTCAGATTATTTGAGTAAGCGATGTCCTGTCGGGAATTATGCCGTGATCTGTGGTCCGGATTCGGATAATAACTCCCGTATGCTTAAACTGGGCCAGACCCAGTTTATCCAGCCCTTCATTGAAAAGGGCGATATTAAACTGGTCTTTGAAGAATGTGTTAATGAATGGAGTTCTGAAGAAGGATACAGGTTAATGAAAAAGTGTTTAGCTGCAAATGAAAAAATTGATGCTGTGCTTTGCGGAAATGATGCACTTGCACAGGGTGCTATTGAAGCTCTAAAAGAAAAAGATCTGGCCGGACAGGTTCTGGTTTCCGGACAAGATGCTGAGACAGTGGCTATTCAGAATATCATGGCTGGATATCAGACCATGACTGTATACAAGCCTATTGAGGCCATTGCAATCACTGCAGCAAATCTGGCAATAAAAGTTGGAAAAGGAGACCCAATAACTGAAGCCATTCATACTACTAATAATGGCCAGAAAATGGTTCAATCCATACTCCTTGAAGCTATGGTCGTAAACAGAGACAATATCAATATGACAGTTATTGCCGAAGGATATCTAAAAGAACATAATCTGAACCAATAAATAATTGTTTTATCTCAAGTATTAACTATAAAGGGCTGTATACTTCAAATTATATGGCCCTTTTTATTTTCTTTTTTTCAATTAGGTGAGTTTGCATACAACACTTGTAAATCAAATTTAAAATGTATCCATCAAAAGTCATTTTCGAACAGGTTAAATTAATTGATAAGGAAATATCTGGCGATTTAATTCAAAACTGCTTCAATGAGGTTTACAGCCCACGCCATTCCCTGGAAGAACTTGTTGCTGAATTAGAGTCCAGGATCCAGTCGGAGATTAATTCCGATCCTCAACATTATCTGATGACTGATTCTTTATATGGTATTAAACCACATAAAGTATTACTTAGGATTGAGGATATTGAGAACTATACACTTGCATCGGTAATCTCTTCAAAAGGAAAATGTCTGAATATTATTGCTAAAATTGAATATGAGGAAGTTCACCTTGTTGGTTTTATGGATAATAAGTATATGATAGCTAATACTGAGATCAATCTTTGGAGTGATTATGCCGAAATTATTTATATACCTAATGATGAAGGGTTGACAATAAAAAAGATCCAATTACTAGAGTAAAAAAAGTAAATCCCGCCGACGGCGGGATTTACAACCAAGCACTACCCTTTTTGGTTGAATGGTTTTGATGTGGTGTTATCAAAACCGGTCTGATCGCCCAGCGTAGCTTTT
>CBDUCT010000064.1:0-12376 GCA_965365715.1 uncultured Cyclobacteriaceae bacterium
CTTTTCGGATTGAATTAGCTGGGCCTGGGAAGCTTTTAGTTGGTTAAAAGCATTCTCTATTTTTTGCTTCGCCTTTTGTTTCATCCGGTTGTTTCGGAACAACAAAATTGCAATAACCAATAAAGTAAACAGACTACCTAGCAGGGTATTCAATCGTATACGGTTCCGGCTCTCAATTCTAGCTTCTTCAAGTGCTTGCTGCTTATCCTCATTCTGAGCAATCATATCCCGTATGATCTGGATATTCCCGGCACCGTAAATTTTATTCCTTGTTTTTTCAGCTATTTTCAAATAATACAATGCCTTAACAGCGTCTTTAGAATCATATTGTTCAGCAAGGATTTCACTGGCATGCAAAATCCCCTGACTATAGGAAACCCTGGTTGCTTCTGATAAACCTTTCTCAGCATAGTAAATAGTAGAATCAGATTGATTCAGCCGTTTGTAATACAATGAGATATCATTAAATGTATTGGAAGAATTATAGGCTTGGTCGTTACTTAAGGTCATTTGCAAAGTAGTCATCAAGTCTTTTAGAGCGAGTTCATTCTTGTTTTGTTTTAAGAATACTTTAGCCCTGAGATTATACCAACTTGGAGTCACGTGGTAAACCGTTGGGAAAAATGAATGATTTAACGTGCTGAAAATCTGATAAGAGGTATCCAGACAAATCATTGATGAGTCAAGTAAATTCCGTTTTTCGTATAGCAATGCCAAATTATAATAGCCAAAAGCTACACCTACTATATCATCATTACCCATTTCTATCATTCTTTTGAAATAATTCGATGCCTTATCATAATCGCCAATCTGGAAATAAATATTACCTATATTGTCGAAAGTAGGCCCGATTCCAGCTACTCGAATCGGTACATCTTTGGCCATTTCTATCGCCTGAAATCCAATTTCCAACGCTTTTGGCAACTCTCCTTTTATTATTAAGGTATTTCCTATAAATCCCATTGCACCTAATTGAACCTGAATAATATTTTCTCTTTTAGCCAGTTTTAATGCTTTTTCTCCATAATAAATAGCTGAATCAGGATCACTGTACAATAAGTTCTCAGCAAGCAATAACATAATTCCTGCTCTTACACTATCCACATCACTTAGTTCCAGTTCCAGGATCAAACTATCATTAAGTAGCTTTAGTTTATTACCATCATTTTGAGCATAGGATAAATTAATAGTAAAAATCAATAAAATGAGTATTACATATTTCATTTAAAATGGTTTAAAATGGTAATGATAATATGAATTTTATTCCTATATATTGCGTTGTTGAATCAATTTACAAATCCCATTTTTCTCAAAATTTGCTGATGTTCAGGACTATCATAGTAATCCTGATGATAGAACAGTTTAAGATTGAGCTGATAAGCCAGCGGATACCTGCCTTCTACCGTTTTTTCTTCCCATTCAATAGATTTTTTAACGTTTCCCTGCATATAGTATAAATAGGAAAGATTCCAGGGATCTTCCATCGTATTTTCACTTGCATATTTCATGAATCGATCTACCAAAGCCTTTTCCTTAAGACTTTCCCCACAACTTTTATATATAAAGATCAAGGCAACCTGAAGCAATTCAGAACCCCAGCCATCCTTGAAGAGTTGTTCAGCCCGCTCACCGTGGTATAGGGCCTGATCGAATTCTTCCATAAAGACATGTGCATATGCTTTTTTTATATGTCCCCAGGCCCAATTCGGATACAGTTCCAGCAACCTGCCAAATGCATCCGCACTAAGCTGAAAATTATTTGCCAGTAAATTTACCCATCCCAGGTTATGCAGACTGGAAATTGAAATTGGATCAAGCTCAATGGCTTTGTCAGCTAATAGTATAGCTTCTTCATGTTTCCCAATATTTGCTAAAGTTGCAGAATACCGAATAAATATTGTGGCATTCCCAGGATCAAGTTCCAGGGCTTTCTTATATGAGGCGACCGCGCCCTCCCAATCCCAATCATAATAGAATTTTAAAGCACCTTCCGTCATGTATATATCCGCTAATCCAGGATCCAGCGCTTTTGCGGCTTCCAGTGAAATTCTTGCCTCGTTGACTATTTCTTTCTTGGATGCTGTTGCAAAAAGGTTCTGAACCACTTTCTCATTGGCAATAGCTGCGTAAGCCTGAGCATATCCAGGATCAATTTTAATTGCTTCCCTGAAGTGAGCCAGAGCTCTCTCTGATTCTTCCGGAGTAGAGCCATATGTTAAATGCCGGCCTTTCAAATATTCAGTATATGCAGCGGGATCAACCTGATCTTTTTTATTCGATCCAGGATGATCGCCTGAAGCAATTTCGAGGGATTCCATTAATCCCAAAATAAGGGAATCCTCTATTTGAGATATATCAAGACTGCCCAACCCAATCTTTTTACCCCACATTTGACTTTGATTTATAGCATCAATCAATTCACAGTTTAATACATACTCATTTCCTCTTTTCAGGATCTGACCTGATAAAACCATATCAGCATTCAACAATCTTCTGAGACTTGTTATACTACTAAGAGAATCAGGTAAGCTAAATGTGGCTGAACGGGCAAATACTTTTATTCCCGAAAATCCAGACAGGCGGTTGATCAAATCCTCAGGGATGCCATCAGAAAGAAAATAGAGTGATGTGTCTTTTTGTGGATTTTCAAAAGGAAGAATTGCGAGCAATTTCTGCTTTATTGGTTTCTGGTTTTCGACTTTGGAATTGTTATTCATCAAGGATTTTTGGCCAAAATATGCAGCAAAAATTAAGAGAAAAAGCCCTATCCCGGCTATAAGTGGTATTTTTCGTTTGTTTGTGTTTCTATTCGATAGATTCTTTGTTTTAAGGTTTGATGGGACTTCAAGGCCTTTATTGCCAAGTGCATATACTTCTGTGGGTTCTGATACATTTTTAAAAGTAAATGATCCCAACAGTTTTAAACTAAAATCAGAATTATTTTTTACCTGATCTCTGATTGGTTTTGATACCAATATCGAATTCCCAATGGCCATAGCCTCAATTCGGGAAGCCAGGTTAACACCATCTCCAAAAACATCTTCATCTTCAAAGACTACTTCGCCCAGGTGGATACCTACACTCAGTTGAAATTCATTGATTTCCCCAGCGAGTTCCTGAATTTTGACAGCTGCTTTCAGAGCATCCGATGCGGTAGGAAATGTGGCAATTGCACCATCGCCCATTTCTTTTATCCAATTGCCATTGAATTCTTCAATAATTGGCTTTTGAATATTCCGGTTTTTATTCAGCAAATCGAACGCTTTCTGTTCATCATTACCCATGAGTGCCGTATACCCTACGATATCAGTAAACATAATGGCAGCTAGTTGTCGGGATTGCGGCATATTTCTTATAAATGGTTTATATTAAAAATTAATTCTTCAATAATGAAATTTTAAAATTCGTTCCTTTTCCTTCTTCGCTTACAACATTTATTTCTCCACCATGCGCTTTAATAATATCGTAGGTCAATGATAATCCGAGGCCAGTCCCATGCCCTGTAGGCTTAGTGGTAAAGAAGGGTTGAAAGATCTTTTCTTTTACGTTTTCTGGAATACCATTCCCATTGTCCTTGACCTCTATTTCAATTTTATCATCCTGATTCCCAAGGCTAACCGAAACAATAGGTTTATACCCCTCTATGCCCTCTTTGGCTTTTTTATCAACGGCATAAAAGGCATTATTGATCAAATTGAGTAAAACCCTGCCTATATCCTGCGGAATAACCTTAATCTCAGGTATATTTTCATCTTTCTCCAAATTAAAATTCGCATTAAATGATTTATCCTTAGCTCTCAAACCATGATATGCAAGGCGTAGGTATTCATCCGCCAGGATATTAATATCCGTCAATTCTTTCGTACCGGTACTTGTACGAGAGTGCTGGAGCATACCCTTAACAATTGCTTCAGCCCTTTTCCCGTGATGGCTTATTTTTTGCTCATTTTCGATTATATCCCTGGCAATATCCTTTACCTCTTGCATATTGCCTTTTTCAATTTCATCATTGAGTTCCTCAGCCAATTCTTTATTTACTTCTGAAAAATTATTTACGAAGTTCAGTGGATTCTGGATTTCATGGGCTATGCCCGCTGTAAGCTCTCCAAGTGAAGCCATTTTTTCTGATTGAATGAGTTGGTTTTGTGCTGCTTTTAGATCGGTTAGTGTATTTTCTGCACGGCCTTTTGCTTCTTCCAGTTTTTTGAAATCTTCATACCGGGCATAGGCTACAGAAAAAGAATCTGCCAATGACTGAACCAACTCAATCTGTTCCTTATCTAATTTTTCAGAACTACCAACATATAGCATACCCTGCTCGAATGGAACCATTTGCAATGCAAGGTACTCCGGCGCATCTCTCCCTGACTGAAAATTATCTTGATCATCAATAAGTCCATGCTCAATCAGGGATTTCATAAAATGAATAAACTGTTTTTGATTCCATTCATCACGATATACCAATTGCTTTTTCCAATGGTCCACTGTAGCTTTAAAGAGCGGAATGCTCTCATATTCTGTATTCCAAGCTGCTAAAGATTCCCCTGATGGATTTGAAAGGAAAACGTTTATTTTTTTTGCATCATCATCCACAATAAACACACCACATCGGAAAAAGGGTACATCGAGGGTGGTCAGTTCTCTCCAAATCAATGGAGTGATTCGGTTAAGATCATCGGTTGTTCGCATGGATGCAATCTCTGCGCGAATCCGATCAAGCGAAGATTGTTTTACTGCTTCCTTAGCCTGAGCTTCCGCTTTTTGAAGGTCCAGGAAGCGGGTATATGTCTGCTCGAATACCTTAGCAAATCGCTTAAAGACAGAATGAGCTTCCTGGCAGGGGTCGTATGTAATAAATAACAGATATCCATACGAAAAATATGCCACATGAAAGACTTGAAAAGTAGGTACATCAAATCCGGCATTTAAAATATCCTCCAGCATTTCTCCAACCATGGGGAGTTTTCGCATATATTCATAATGGGACTTCAAGGCTTCCCCTCCCATTTCTTCCACGTAAAGTGACTCTCCTTTTTCTCCAGCTTCAGAAAACCGTATAGAAACAGGGTCTTCCGTGTGTGGATAAGTGAAGGGTTTCTGAATTACATCTTCACTGCTCATCCATAAGGTAGTGGCTTTTTTGTCTTTCTGCCAGGTACCGTAGCCTGCACTCCACAAATTCACACCCATATCCCTTACCTGACGAAATAATAGATTGGCTGCTTCTATTAACTCTCCACTATGCTGCATTCCCATGGTTCTGCTTCTTACCCGCTCAAGAGCTGCTTCTATTTGAGCTTCCTTTGTCTGTGCTTCTGCCTTTTGTAGGTCTTGGAAGCGAGTATATGTGAGGTCGAATTCCTTTGAAAATCGATATAGTATGTCCAAATTTTCTTCTGTTAATTCCTCAAGGCCATCTGCCTGCAGTCCTCCGAAGTTGTGAAATGAAAAAGAGTTTATGATTTTTTCAGGAGCTCTTATGCCATCCTTGACTGAATCTGGAAGCTGAGCTGCTTTTGTATTCTTGAACAGAAAATCATCCAATTGCTTTTTCTCATCTCCTTTTAACACATACACCCACTTGGCTTTTCTTTTCCTCCATGAATTGAATATTCTTTTATGATATGGATGGGTTACAGCCATTCGCAATGATTCAAGTGTTTTTTCAACTTCGGAATTTGCCATCCATACCTCCAATTCATCGGGATTTTCATCGAATATCCAAAGCATGGTGCGAGTAAGTCTAATATCAAGCTTGGTTAATTCTAAGAACACAGTTGAAATTACTTCAGATAACTCAGAAGACTCACGCATTGCCATGGCTCTAACACGTACACGTTCCAATGATACTTCAATTAGTGCTTCCTTTGCCTGGGCTTCTGCATTTTTAAGATCGAGATATCTCCGATAAGTTTGTCCAAAAACACCTGCAAATCTGCTTAATACCCTGGCTGCCTCTTCTGAAATCGGGTTTGGAGCAAAAGCAAAGAGGATGCCTTCAGAATAAAAGAAACTTCGGTGGTACTCATTTTCAGGCAAGGAATTCAAGTCTTTGTGAAACGGGTATTCCGGTTCATTGTTAAGTGCCTTGTAATACTTCAATACATCATCTCCGATGTAATCGTACTGATAACCTGATTTGTGGTTATCCCATGCTTTTTTTAGTCCTACCAGCATAGGATGTATTCTCATATCCAACAATCCCATTTTTAAATCAACTTCACCATCCGGATATGAAGTTGCCGACCAGGTTTCCATATAATCAGTCTCTTTATCCAGGATGCCTATGCCACAACGAATGGATTTATCGAGGCCTAATTTCAACACTTCATCAAATAAGGTTACAACCGTATCACCTACATCCTGGCTGTTGTGCATGGCCATTGTTTTAGACCGGACTCTTTCAAGGGCTGTTTCGATCTGCGCTTCCCTAACCTGGGCCTCTGCGTTCTTTAGGTCAAGATATCTTTTATAGGTGAGGGAGAATACTTTTGTAAAACGATGCAGCAGCTGCTTTTGTTCTTCAGACAAGTCCTCTTTTGAGTACACAAATATGTTACCATGTTCAAAATAAAAACAATGACTCATTTGGCGATCGGGGTACTTGGCGATTTTAGGAAATCGGTAGCCAGGAACTTTGCCTAATTTCTCATAATAATCCCGAACTTCTTTACCTTGCAAAGTATATGTAAAGTAACTTTCATTATTTCTCCAGGCTTCAACTATACTTTGAGCCATCGGATGAAAGTCAGAATCCAAATAGCCCGTAATTACCTCTCTGACCTTCTTATCTTTTGGTGACATAGGTGTGGACCAGATTTCCAGTCGTGAAGAATTATCATGAACAATGGCAATTCCGCATCTTTCCATGTTTACACCCAGTCCAGTCAGTTCGTTAAATACAATGGCGGTAGCGTCTGAAATATCTTTTGTGCTGTGCATCGCCATTGCCTTGGCACGCACCCTTTCCATTGCCGCTTCTATTTCCAGTTCCCTGTTTTTATGCTCAAGTTCTACGGTTCGGCGTTTTATGGCATTGCGGAGTTCAAGATTTTCCTTTGAAACTTTTTCAATGGCAATATTCTCACCATCCTGAGCTTTTAAATCCGGAACGGAAGAATGCTGATGCAAAAATTTCCATTGTCCATCAATTTCCTGCATCAGGGTCGAGGCCCTGAATTTAGAGTAAAATGTCCAGTCTTCTTCAACCAGGACATAAATATCAAAAAGATCGGTAACAAGAACAGAATTCTTCAATGGATCGATCTTTATTGTTCTGTTTCGCATCTCAGTTTTCCCTGCAACCTGGTCAATTGTATCATTTAAAAACTTCAAAGCATCCTGTTTATTAAAAAACACCTCACTTTCAGCACTGCCTATCTGGTTGTAATCATCATCCAGCAGGACCTCGATAGCATGTGTGTCACCTTTAATATAACTGTCAAAGTATGTTTCATATACCTGTAATATCTCTGATTCTTTCTTTTGGCTCAATTTCACTTCTTATAAATTAATAGGAATATTAATGATAAATTCACTTCCTTGTTCCTTCCCGGCCTGTACTTTCAACTCCCCTCCATGTGACTTTACAATATCATAACTCAAACTTAATCCAAGGCCAGTTCCCTGTCCTGTTGGCTTGGTGGTGAAGAAAGGCTGGAAAATCTTTTCTTTTATTTCATCAGGGATTCCAGGACCGTTATCTTTTACCAGGATTTCTATTCTTTTCTCCTCTTTACTCCTTTCTGACAAGAACACTCTGGTTGAGACTACAACTTCTGGCTTATATCCATCAACACCAGCCTTTGACTTTCTATCAACTGCATAAAACGCATTATTGATCAGATTAAGCAACACGCGACCAATATCCTGTGGAATGACATTAATTTTTGGCAAGGATTCATCAAAGACGCATTTGAAATCTGCTTGGAAACTTTTGTCCTTGGCTCTTAAGCCATGATATGCAAGTCTCAGGTATTCATCCGCAAGGATATTGATATCAGTTAGTTCTTTTTCGCCCCGACTTGTTCGAGAGTGTTGAAGCATGCCTTTTACAATTCCTTCCGCACGCTTTCCATGGTGTCTGATCTTATCCTCATTTTCTTCCAAATCTTTTAAAATCAATTGAATTTCTTCTTTGTCATTGGATGTTATTGAATCTTTAAGTTCATCTATCAACTCCCGGTTAACCTCAGAAAAATTATTCACAAAATTCAGCGGGTTCTGAATCTCGTGGGCGATACCGGCAGTAAGCTCTCCGAGAGAAGCCATTTTTTCGGAATGAATGAGTTGAGCTTGAGCAGATTTGAGATCTTCCAGTGATATTTTTAATGCTTCATTTGCCTGCTCCACATCAGCCCGTTTTTTCTCGAGTTCATCAATGGTTTCTTCCAAAAGGACTGAAGTAGTGCGTTTTACCTTTTCAGTGCGTTCCAGTTTAAACTCAATAATTGCAAGTTCCTTTTCAACAGCTTTTATGGAATTAAGCAGGGAATCTTTTTCTGATTCGCTTATTGCATCAGATTGCTCAATAGCCGATTTGATATTTTCAAGGTCATTATTCATAATCTATTTCTCTTTCATCGCAACCCAACAACATGTCAGGTTGTGGTATTCATGATTTCCATTGGTCGCTCTTCCAAATTCCCCATAACTGAAAAAACCAGCTAAGGGCACATTAAAAGTGTTTTTAACACCTTCTATCTCATCACTTATCAGCGGACCCAATGCAGACAAGCGACCTACACAGGAAAACATAATGATTGCATCTGCTTCCGGCAGTTCATTAGCCCTGACATTTTTGCAATCATCCACTACATCATTGATGATTTCAAAATCAGGTGGTACCGACAGTTGAACTTTAGCCCCTTGCTCTACTAACCCGTTTGACATTACAGAACCATTCTCATAATTCAACATTAAGACTGGCCTAATAATTGGATCTCCCACTGACCGATGAAGGATCATGGGATAAGTACTGGTGTATTCGGGAGGGATAACGGTTACCTTGTCTTGTTTTTCAAGTGTGACACCCATATATCTGGCGATCAGATCAAGAGCGGGTTGATCATCGATGGTATAAATCCACCAGCCCTCTGCTTTAGTAATGGTTTTTAGTGTCCCTACTCCTTTTACTCCTGAGGTTGCACGGCCTTTAAAATCAATCCTATCACCATCGAAAGCAAGCATTATAATGCCTCTGTTACTCGACTTTCCATTGCTGAAAACGAAGGTATCTGTCATTTTCAGGTCATCACCCGCCATAGCACCATAAATGGTTGTATCCGATCCCGCAGCATCTTCGATACCGCGTATAATAAATTCACCGTCTATCCGAAGGCCGCTGCCAGCAACAATAAATGCCGGATTATTAAATCTTTTCAGCGCCTGTTCAGCCAAAATGTTTGCCTTATCATGCGTATTTTCTTCAGCAAATTCTTCAAAATACAACTCGAATAAGGACGGATCTAATTCCAAAAGTAGTATTGCAGTAGATTCATGTCCAAAATCACCGTCTATGAATTCTCCTGCAGTAGTAACCCCAAAAACCAAGATGTCCAATTCATCAAGGATTTCACTTATGGACTCATTGTCCTGTAGAACTGAAGAAAAAACAATGGCCAATTTTGGTTTAAACCCATCTTTATTGCTTTCCTCTATAGCCTTTCGGATATCTTGCAAGGATTTCCCTTTAATTGATTTTGCTTTCATTGATTTTAATAAAATATAGTGAATTATAGTGCCAGCATTTTCCCAATAACCTCTTCCGGAGTCTTTGCTGAACCGGAAACATTAACCTGATCAAAATAATTATACCAGCCAGCGTCCTCCACAATGGCTTCAAATTCTGTCAATAGTTCATGGCTTGGAAGTTTTGTGACCGCAAAAAAATCATAGTCCGATGCGAAAGGGGTCTCATCTTTGTTGATTCCCCAGGCTTCTATTACAACACCTTTTTTAATTAGATCTTCCATAACAGGACCTATTTGAGCCACATAGGCCTGTCTTTCTGCTAAGGGCAGTTGCTTCCATGCATCTTTTGCTTTCCATAATTCGATAAAAATCTCCATAATTCGATTTTTTAGTTAATAATTATAATTTATTTTTCCTGTGGTAACTTTATTGAAAATTCAGTCACTTCATTTTCTTTTGTTTCTACCCTTAAAATCTGCCGTCCTTTTTGTATAATGATTCATTGATGTCTGTCGGCTTTACAATTTTCCAATCGGAGTTGTTAAATGTTTTTATTGTTTGTGAAACATTATTCCCTTATTGGAATTACCATTTTTAATTGGTAGCTGATCTTAATTGTCGAAATGCCTCTATTGGTATTTTGTCTCATGGATTATTAAAATAAAATTAATGTTGTTTCATCAGAAATACAGGATTTTGGAATACAGGCCAAACCACTTCTTCATGCATTTTCTCAGCAAATACAATTTGGCCAATCTTCAAATATAAAAAACTTTATTCAAGCACAATGGAAGTATTTTAAAATTTGGCAAAAAAAATCCAATACATTTGAAAATTCTTCAAATTGGGCGCTATTAATAAACAATGAATGAAAGTGTAATAAAGAGGGTATGAAATTATTATTTAAGAATAATTAATAAAAGCACAAGTTCAATCCCCGGTATGTAGGCACACGGTCAATGATCTTATTATTTCTTATTAATATGTATTCCCGGAAATGTTCTGCTATTTCTCCGGCTTTTGCCGGCCTGAAGAATAAAGGATCACCCAGCTGAATTTCTTCGGAACCGGTGTATTTAACAGGAGTTTGCACCTCTCCAAATCCTTCATTACTTACCATGCTCATGCCATCAGGCAGAAAGGGAACAGGTGATTTATCTGGGGAAGTTTCTCCACTAGCTATAAAACCACCACTTTTACAGGTATAGAATCCGGGCTCAGGATTTCTGGTGACCTGCAAAGCGAAGCAGAGGGCAGGAATATTATTGTTGTCCATATAGTAATCAAATAGATGGGATTGAAGAAAACCTGATCCTACAGTTACTTCTGTGATCCATGGCTCCTTCGAAGTGGATAAAAGGCTGCCCGATCCACCTCCATTGTAAAAATCAAGATTAAAGCCTTCTTCTTTTAGGTATTGATGAACGGCCTGTCGCTTGTTATAAACATCCTTAGTCGACAGATATTTGACAAACCGTTTTGCCGGATTCAGCATTGGAGAAAAGGGATTCCTTTCGCCCATACCGGCTATCTGGGCCTCGTATCCCATAATACCCGAGATTTCAATATTCTCTATTTGACTTATCTTATCAAACAATTCCTTAAATTGTTCAAAAGTGCGTATCGGAGATCGATATACTCCAAGATGAAGCCCGGCTGGGCGGTACGACATATCAACATCGATACAAACCCTGGCCTTATAATTATTTTCAGAACTGAACCGGTTCCAGAATTTTTCTATTGCTTTTACGTGGTCAACACAATCCACCATTGAAACCACTTTAGTCCCTGCTTGCGTTAAACTGAAAAATATTTCTATGTCATTGAAACTGAAAGTGGGATATGCAATTAACAGATCATCGAATCCAAGAGAAGAAAGGAATTTGGCTTCTTCCATCGAGTAACACATCAGTCCCTGGAAATTATTTCCCCCTTTTTTTTGAATATATTTAATAATATCAGGAACCCTAATGCTTTTAGTGGCTATTCTTATTTTCTTATCGGTCTTGCTAATTTTTTTAGAAATATGGCTGATATTCTGATCCAGACAATCAAGATCCACGACCATTGAAGGAAAAGATTCCCTTTCAAGCAATATCTTCAACTTAAGATAATCCCAATGGCAAGGCATAGTCGATCCTATAAGTTTAAATTATTCTCTACCTTTTTTACCCACTTTATTTGAGTAGGATTCTAACTTCAAGCCATTCACCAGGAATTTGACAAATGATCCAATTCCCTTTGAAAACAGGTTAACTGTCATTTCTGAGAACAACTCATATTTTTTCCTGGTGTAAGGAAACCAGTTCGATTCAATATTTGAACTGTCTTTATCGATCAAAACAGATTTCACGTTACAGAAGCTATGCAGTCCCATTTCTCCTTTGTAACGACCAAAGCCACTGTTCTTTATGCCACCAAATGGCAGTGCAGGATTCCCTTCTGTGAGCATAACATTATTGATGGATACATTTCCAGTAACTATTGCCCTTGCCACACGTTCGGCCCTCTTCAGATCTTTTGACCAGACACTGGCTGATAATCCATAGGATGAATTGTTTGCTAGGGAAATAGCCTCTTCCTCAGTTGCAAATGGTAAAATGGGTAATAAGGGGCCAAAAGTTTCATCCCTCATGAATTCCATTCTTTCAGATACGTTATCAATTATAACCGGAGGAATTAA
>CBDUCT010000065.1:0-12204 GCA_965365715.1 uncultured Cyclobacteriaceae bacterium
CGGATTAATAACAGAGTATCTGTCGGAAGAATGGTTTGACCTGTTCGATTATACGGTGCAGAAAGGTAAAGAGCTGGATATGAAAGTATGGATCTATGATGAGAATTCATATCCCTCAGGATTTGCCGGAGGTCATGTTCCAGCAGAAATGCCCGATTCTTACAGCCAGGGTACTGCTTTAAAATTGATTGTCTTAGAAGAATTAGAAAAGGATATCCCCGGTGAATTAGAAGTTGTCCTTAAAAAAACAGAAATTGGTTTTGTTGATGTAAGCAATTCTATTGATGAGGAAACAGGCAAAAAAGGGCCTTTTTATATTTTTGAAAAGATCTATCCTGAAAAATCGCCATGGTATGGAGGATTTACCTATGTGGATCTGCTGTATGAGGGCGTAACCGATAAGTTTCTGGAACTTACCATGACCCATGGTTATGAGAGAAACATCGATGATTTTGGTAAAACATTACCCGGGATCTTTACCGATGAACCAAATCTTGAAGCTGCTATGCCAAGAGGATCTATGCTTCGGTGGACCCCCGATCTATGGGATACCTTCCGGGAAAGGTGGGGATATGATCTGAAAATAAACCTGCCTTCCCTGGCAGAGGAAACAGGTAATTGGAAAAAGGTACGTCATGATTATTACGAACTAATACTGGAAATGTTCCTGGATCGATGGGCAAAACCCTGGAGTAAGTATTGTGATGAAAAAGATCTGCTGTGGACGGGCCATTACTGGGAGCATGGATGGCCCGTGCCAACCCATGGATTCGATGAAGCAGCTTTTTATATCTGGCATCAGCAACCAGGTATTGATATGCTTGGGAACCACCTGATACCGGAAGGAATGGGTGGGCAATTTGGGAACGATCGGGCAGTACGTGAGTTACGTAGCGCGGCCAACCAGGCTGGAAGAAAGCGCACACTTAGTGAAACCTACGGTGGTGGCGGATGGGAAATGGATTTTGAAGCACAGAAAAGATTAGTGGACTGGCAATGTGTACTGGGTGTTAATTTTGTAAATCAGCATCTTTCCTATTACTCCCTTAATGGAGTTCGTAAGTTCGATTATCCACCTTCGTTTTCATATCACGAACCATGGTGGGAACATTACAAACTTATGGGCGATTATATAGGGCGTGTCAGTATGGCCATGTCATTCGGCGAGCAGATAAACAAAACTCTGGTATTACAACCCACCACTTCAGGCTGGATGTATTTTTCTCGAAAGGATAAAAATCTGGGGATATTCAGGATTAGGGATGGATTCAAGAATTTGATATACCGTATGGAACAGGAGCACCTGGAATATGACCTGGGATCAGAAAATGTAATAAAGACATTGGGTAGCGTTGAGGGGGATAATTTCATTGTAGGTGAACGTGATTACTCATTAGTTGTTATTCCGAAAGAAATGGAAAATATAGATTCACCGACCCTGGAATTGCTGGATCGATACCTGGAAAATGGTGGTAAGATATTATCAATCATCCAGAATTTAACCAGGGTTGATGGTGTGGGATCGACTGAAGCGCAGGAACTAGCTGCCAGATTCCCGGAACACTGGATTGATGTAGAGCAACTTGAGGATCCGGTTGCCTTAAAAATGCTTCGCAATGACCAGTTTGAGATGCTGGATAAGACCCGAAATGGCATGTTGTATCATCAACGGAGAGAGCTTGAAGATGGTCAATTGCTGTTCTTGGTAAACTCCCATCAGACAGAAAATGCTGTTGCTGATATTTCCATTTATGGAAAGAATGTATTGAAACTTGATTTAATTACCGGTAAGGAATACATCTATCCCTCTAAGGTGAAGAATGGGAAATTGTCGTTTCAGGTTGATTTAGATCCGGTTGGCAGTGCACTGTTTATAATAACTGATAATCGGCCAGAAAAACCTGAAGAAACTGTCGATACGATTATAGAAAAACAGCTTGAAAGTGAAGGCTCTGTAAGAGTAGAGCGTGAGTCAGATAATATCCTGATGATAAATTACCTTGATTTAAAAACCCCCAAATCAGATAAAAAGGAGATCTATTTTATGAATGCACTGATTGGCTTGTTTGAAGAGAATGGGATTGAAATGGGAAATCCGTGGCAACATAAAATCCAGTATAGAAAAAACTATTTAGTACTGGATTCCTTGTTTGATAACAATACCGGATTTCAAGCCAGTTATCATTTTAGTATCGCAGAAAACCTTAGTTCTGAAATTATGAAATCCATAAGGGCAGTTGTCGAACGGCCTGAGTTATGGCAGATAAACATTAATGGAAATCCAATCACAGAACCAACTGGAACTTACTGGATTGATAAGGATTTCCCTCAATTTTCGATTGGAGAATATCTCAAGACTGGTAATAATACGGTCACTTTAAAAGCTTCAAGAATGCATATACTTGCCGAAGTGATGCCAGTTTACCTTTTGGGTGATTTTCTTGTTAAGCCGGCAGGAAAGGGATTTGAAATAACAGGTGGAGAGATCAGTTCACTGGGGTCCTGGAGACAGGAGGGATTGCCCTTCTACTCGCAAAAGGTAGCATATTCTCAAAATTTCAATATAAACAAAGCACCGGATACTTTCTACAGGGTTAAATTGAGCAAATGGAATGGTTCGATTTCAGATGTATGGATCAACGGAGAATCAGCCGGGATGATTGCATGGCCACCATATGATTTGGATGTTTCTTCTTTGCTTAAAGAAGGGAATAATGAAATTACCGTCAAAGTCACAGGAAGCCTGAAAAATACCTTTGGATTTTTCTATCATGACAATGACAGCTGGATTTTTGGGCCGCACTCCTGGAACACCGCTCCGGAAAAGATCCCTCCGGCTTCTGATTATTTTCTGATAGATTACGGATTATTTGAACCATTTGATCTGGTTCAATATACGGCTCCTTAAGCAGATTTTAAATGCTCATTAAAGCAATTTTTGACTTGAAGCCACATTGATTCTGTCAATACATGCCCGGTATCCGGTTCTATGAAATAAGAAAAATTTTCCGGTACTCCAGCATTTTTATAGGTTTCAGCAATCCTCTCAATTCCTCTTGATGCTGATTCAATCGGACTGCCTTCATCTTTTTCTCCCAGGTTTAGGTGTAATGCCCTTGGTGCAATAAGTGCTGCGATTTCAGGTGTGTCTCCAAATTTTTGCCAACCCGGGACAAAATTCGGAAAGCAATGCAATAAATGTTCCTCTTCAATAGCTTCATAGGTCGGTAAACAACAATTTCCTATGACACATTTCAAGCGTGGTTCAAGAGGACCAACTAACCAGGAATGAGTGGATCCCATGGAATGACCATAACATCCTATTTTGCTGCTTACTACCTCGGGTCGATCGCAAAGTAAATTTATGGCCTGTTTCATATCCAGAATGTTTTTCCATGCCAGACTACGTCCCTGGACTACCTGCTTAAGAAACTCATAGCGTTCAAATTCACCTCTTTTTAGTATACCTGTTGGATCTTGCCTTTCCTCGAAGCACAATGCATCGGGACAGAGCACTACATATCCCTCTTTCACAAGTGCTACACCAGTGTGATGCATTGGGTTTCCAGCCAATCCGGCCGGTTCCGATTTCCCAAGATGATATTCTCCGGCATGTTGGTGCCACACAGCTATTCCGGGAGCTGGATGTTGAGCCGTTACATTATCCGGTACCAACAAAAGGGCTGTTACCCTTTCTCCTGGTTCTACTTCATATGTCAGGGATTCGATACGGTAACCATCTTTCTCTTTTGTTTCACCCTGTATGATTGACAAAGGATTGGGCTCGGGAAAAGGTCCGCCTAAACACTTTTGATATTGCGATAGTGTAGGTTCTGCTGGGGATAATTGCGATCCTGTCTGATTATTTATAGATGCTGCTGCTTCAGGGAATGGCATTCCTGCTGCTACAGCTCCAAATCCAAAAAGAAAATTGGATTTTAAAAAATTGCGACGATTACTTTTCATCATTTCTTTATATTGACATTAAAGTGAAATATTTATAACTGCATAATTTCTTATTTAAATTATTCTTAAGCAAATGAAATGGTCAGGTTGTTTTGCAATCCGTAGAAATCCCAATAATATAATTGATCCATTGCATTTGTGAGATAAAATCAAATATCACCAGATGAATAGTAACTATTCACGAGATGCAAGATATCCCCAGATGTATGCAGCCTGACCCAGGGGGCGATCTATAACATACTCGTTTTGTGATACAAACCAGAAAATATCAAAAAATGACTCTGCAGTAGGCCATTTTGAAATATTTGGAGTACATTCCGCATTGAGTTTGATTTCAAGGTTTGAACCCTGTTGAACATTATGAGCTAATTCACTTGGACCGAACACAGAAATTCCAAGTGGGGCAGGTTGACCTGTATGTCTGGTATCTTCGTGCAAAGCATTTTTAACATAGTTTTCTCCTAAACCGGTAGTTAAACAAAGATTCATTGGATTTGCACCTGCTGAATAAAGTGCAGAACGAAGTATGGTTTTTAAATATCGCGAATCCCCCGATACGTAATGAGCCCGGACCAGCGTGGGTGATGCAGGTATCGTATACGTGCTTGACCATCCTCCGAGGGGTCTGTCAGGTCTTCCTGTACTAATGCCAAAAGCATTATCTGCAGACCATTCAACGATTTGATCCGCTTCGTTCATCAGCTTATCAACAGCTATCTTCTGTGCTTTACTGTCAACCAGTGATGGATCAAGTCGTGCATATATGAATGAAGCATCATTTCGGGAATGTTCTTGAGTTGAAAGATAGACCTGATGCCATTGTTTATCCTGTGTTAACCGGTATAACTCGACAGCCGCAAGGTTTCGCTCTACTGGGAGTGTCCTTTTTGCACGCTGCCTTACTTTAACATAATCCGGGCCAGATATCCATTTTTCATATTCAACTTCAGCCCATTCCATCGCTTTTATTGCACTCTCTTCCCAGATAATGGCCTTTTCCGGCTTTTCCAGTATCTTTAACACAATAGCAGTACGTGCAGCGACACCAGCATATATGTAGCTGGACCAATGATCAGGAGCGTAGGCAAGGACAGTATTTACCTCCTGCCATGAAGTAGTCCCTTCAGCCGGATGTTCAGCCGACTCAACCCCTCCTCGAATGCCTCCATCTGGTAATTGCATCCTTCGGTATATATCTATCCCATAAATTGCCTCATCCAGGATATCCGGTAAATCGTTACCTGATTCAGGAATATATAAACAGAGGTCTTTAAAATAATCAGGATTCAGCTCGATTAATTCTAAATAATGCCTTGGGGTATATAAGTGATTGATCCTTCTGTCCCAGTCCCCGGCGTCCATAGTGCCTCCCCATGCCTCAGGTACAAGTTCATCCGTTTTGCCAGCAACAAGATTACCAAAATTATCTTTATCCGTACCCAGGGCATTCAGGCCATTTCCACTGTTTAATAGTGAGCAGGTGGATTGATATACCTTTATCCCATCAGCTGGATGGAAACTCCGGGGTCTTACAAAATCAGTATATGGTGGATGCATTGGGATACCACTGCGGTGGTTGAAATGCCCCTTCATAGATAATTCAAATGCAAGTTTCCAGGTACTTACCTGGTCAATATTAAATGGATAACCACATCCGATTCCTTCAACACAAACACGGTACCGACCAGGAATGTTGAAACTGCTGAAATCCAGGCGCATTACATCAGTGCCACTATGGTTGATCTTTGAACCAACTCCTTCAGGCACACTTCCTTTCCATTGCAATATAACTTTTCCTGTAAATACCTTTTCGTTTGTTTTTTCATCAATCAGATAAAACTCCATGTTCTCCGGATAGGTATAACTCCCACCATTTCCCATCCATACAGATAGAAAGGCATTTTTATCCGGGTCATCTGCCCGAAAACCGATTTGTGACACATGCACTGCCTCACTACGAACATAAGCGGGATCGTGGACGTAGTAGATTGCAGAGCGCTTAAGATTTAATTCAGGTAAACGGATCAGATAAGCATGATCGGCAATCAGTGAATTTGGTAGTTTTAAGTAAATATAATGTTTTGCGGTATAGAATTGTACGGTGTCAAACTCCCTGTAGGTTGTCCAATTTGTGGGCTTGGTCTTGCGCCAGACTTTTTCCGGTGATATGGCCTTATTATAATTATTATCACCTGGAGAACTGATTTGATAACTGTTCGTTTTATCGGCTATCTCGGTATATAAATGTTTCCCGGCGATCCTTTCATACAGCATTATAGTCTTGCGATCTGTTCCTACAAGACTCCCGAGGGGAAATCCATTACGTACAACGTACATACTCATGGCCTCACCAAGATTATTATAATTGCCCACTTTGACAACATCCGAAGGATCAGGCTGATAGGGAATCTGTATAGATGGCAGGATTCTGCATGCGTCGATTTCGATACAAAGTATATCAGGAGCTACTGTGGCGACATTGACAATCTGCGGCGGTGTCTGCTCCATACCGGTTGAGGGGAGCGCATCACCTGCCTTTAATGATACATTAGGGCCATAGGTTTGTGCGGAAAGGGAATTTGAAGTTTGACATGTTACTGGCAAATTAAATGTGAGAAAGAACAATAACAGATACAGCCCCGGGAATTTTAATATATACTCTTTTTTCATGATCCTGTTAATTAATATTTTGCTGCCTGAAAAATACCTTATACTGGGGCAGCATCTAAAACAAATGTGCTTTTTGATTTCTTAAAAACCTAATTTAACCCTTTGCATTTTAAATGTATATTGAGATACATTCCAACGACAATCTACTCTATAATAGGCATTTTAGATTTTAATCTTTCAGAATCCAATTAACTGTAATAACTATCAAATTAAAAAAGGCCACCTTACGGTGACCTTTTTAGGTTTAAATGTTAAAACAGGAAGAACCGAAACAAACTCTGAAGGTCCGGGTGCTCCAGTTTGGATTGATCACGTAACTTCCGGAATACAATGTACCTCCAAATGGCCCCTTAATGGTTCCGGTACCTCCTAAAGCGACTCCTGTATTCTTTACAGTAACACCTACATTCGAACTGAATGTTCCGATGCCTACATCAGCTGAGTATTGATAACTCCCCGTTAATACAAATTGCCCGCCCGGCGAGATGGACCCTGATACGGTTGTTGTGAAAAGATATAGATTCATTCTTCCGGATATTCTAATTCCTGAGGCATTGCTGGCAGTTATCGACGAATTGGTATATTGAAATGTATGACCTGCAACGGTCAATCCTGTAGTCAGATTTCCACTTAGGGATGCATCTTCCGGTGTTAGATTGCCACTCATCCTGGCTGTAGCCAGACCGCCTGGCAGGGTGAATGATCCGTCTAAAAATACACCCCGGGAATTTGAAATGGTTAATTCACCATTCGATATAGGTATCGTAACTCCAGCAATATTGATCTCTCTATTTACAATACCTGATATCGAAATTTCTGATGTATTGATGACACCTTCAACATAATTATACCCCAGGTGGGGAACATTAAGTTCTCCCATCAGGTAAAATCCATCATCGGGATCTGTAGAAGTTCTGATAGTGAATTCTCTCGATGGCAATTCAAATCCAAGATCCAGATCCAGTTCATTGGTTATCTCACCTTCAAAACTTAATTTTTCAGTACTGAATACAGCTATTACTTCTGCTTCTGTAACGCCGTAAGGAAGAGTAATGGAACCTTCGAGATAAACACCCCGGTCGCTTGTAACCATTATTTTCAGATCACGGGAACCAAGTGTAATACCGTTCGGCAAGGTGATATCCTGGTTATACGCTGATTCAAATTCAAATCTTTCCCGGGTTATGGTACCTGTGAATCTCCTGTTGAACTCAAGAATTCCATAGGTGGGTAAGTTAAAGTTTCCTTCCGCGTAAATTTCATCCTCATTGATATAAAAATACGAATCTGAAAAATCAACTTCTCCAAGTCCTGGCAGGTTCATTGTAGAAGAGGACTCCACAAATAATGACCAATCTTCTGGATCGTTACCAATACTTAAAAACATATATCCTTCAGAGGTAGGTTGTGTTGGCATATATTGCCGGATATCTTCATGGAGTATCTCTGAAAGCAAAGGTCTGGTGAATTCTCCGCCGAATTTCAAAAAGGAATTGCCTGGTTCCAATTGATATTGCAGAGTGCCTCCGACAATATCCAGATTTATTTCTTCATTGAAGACATTCCCAATTATACTGTTCGCATTTGGTAAAACACCTAAAATAAATCCTATTCCTAAGCCACCCATATCAATACTTCCATTGGCACTTACGCGGTAGCTCAGATCGATATTGGCTGCAGGATCACTGACCCAGTCAAGAAATGCCTGTTCTCTGTCTTCAATGATGTCTTCAGGAGGAATGGTAAAGCTCTCGACCGGGTAACCAATATAGGATTCCGCATTGATCTGGAATAGGGGTAATGGAGGAAATGCGATACCGGCAGCTTTCTGATAAGAATGGGTACTAAAACCTTCAAAGCCTTCATATCCCAATAGATCAAATATTTTATCGTTCCGGAAAAGATACTCCTGTGAATTAATTAATCCCTGATTTGACCATGCATAGGCTATGCCTCCTTCTATTCCTACATTGGGTATGTTTCCCCCTTTATCAGAGATTTTTCCAGCCAGCTTCTGCAGGATACTCTTATCCCCGGAAGAAGGTTTTGGTACAAGAAGTGGTGCCTTAAAAAATACTGAAGGATCAAGGATGTCAAGATAGAAGTCAACAAAAGAGTAAATCACCCCATTAATTTTATTCTTAAGCTCCAAACGATCTCCTTTTGTTTCATCCAGTACTTTGATATGGAGGTACACACGATCATCGGTTAGCGGAAGATCCGTATCATATTCTTCTTTGTAATAAGCCCCTGTTTCATATTCAAAATGAGAAGTTACAGCGGACCACGTAAATGATTTCAGCATTTCGGCAAATATCCCGACTCGTGGAAATTCAGGTATACCTGTACCAGTTATCTTTTCAATTTCATTTCCGGGTCCGATGATCACCTCAAAATTTCCTTCACCGATTTTAAAAGTATCTTCCAGGTTATTTTCAGCAATCAGCGCACCTTCGAAGATATATCCATCATCATTTTTTTCAAGACTACTTGCGTCAAAAATAAAATTCCCGACCTCTTCGATACTTGCTGGTCCATTTACATCATTCCCCTCGTCATCATTGACTACATTTACCGGATCTACATTTTCCTTCTCACATCCAGTAAAAAGAAAAAAGAGCAAAACTATTGATATTATCATATAGCCTTGCGTGACATTTTTAATGATTGTTCTCATGGTCTTAAAATTTTTAGTTTAAAGTTTGATAAATTCATTTACCAAAAGTGAATTTTAAAACCATGTGAGGCCTAGAACATTTGTCGCAGATGCTATAAAATTTGTCGCAAATGCCCTGAATTAGTGGAAATAGGACTCAGAAATTCAGTCTTTTTTATGAAGATTTGCCGGAATATTGCATATGAAGTTCTGAAGGAAGACATCCAAATTGCCTCTGGAAACATTTCGAAAAATAGGATGGACTACCAAATCCCACCTGGTATGCAATTTCAGCTGTAGTGGCAGAATTTAGCCTGATCAGATTGTGGGCTCTTTGTAACCTGTATTGTCGGATAAACTGATTGGGGCCAGTATCCAGCAAGGCGGATAATTTCCGGTGTAATTGCGACCGGCTCATACCAAGTTCATCGCTCAGTTTCTCCACGCCAAACTTTTCATTACCAAGATGCAATTCCGTGATTTCTATTAGCCGGTTCAGGAATTTCTCATCGATTGAGTTAACCGTAATATCTTTTGGTTTAAGGACACCTTCTTTTTTATATTTCTCCCTGAGTTTTTTTCGCGACTCTACTATGTTCTCAATCCTGGCCAGCAATTCTCTCGGTATGAATGGCTTGGTAACATAATCATCAGCCTTGGTTTGCAATCCTTCAATTTTATTTTCAATGTCAGACTTTGCAGTTAATAGAATAATCGGGATGTGACTTGTCTTTTCATCAGTCTTAAGATTAAGGCATACTTCATATCCATTTTTTTTAGGCATCATCACATCACTGATAATAAGATCGGGTATATTTTCCTTTGCCCTTTCAATACCATTTTCACCGTCTTCTGAAATGATTACACGATACCTGTCTTCTAAAATTCCAGCAATGTATTTTCTCACATCCTGGTGATCTTCAATCAGAAGAATTAGCGGTAAATTTTTATTGACAGGTTTCATTCCTTTCGATGTTTCAGATTCTTCGTCATGCATTACAATTGATTTGTCCAGGGGAGTTTCTGCTTCCAAAGGTAATGGCGATTCTGATAGCCTCAGGTTAGTAGGGATCTCAATTATTATCTGCATACCTCTTCCCTGACCACTCTTTGCGGATATGTTTCCTTTAAGCAGTTCTACCAGTTCCCTGGTCAAAGCAAGCCCAATACCAGATCCTTCCTGTTGCAACAATTGGTTATTATCCGATTGGTAAAAGCGATTAAATATCTGCTCAACATCTTCTTCCGGTATCCCACTTCCATTGTCAGAGATCTTGATGATAAAGGATTCTATTTCACCTCCTGTGTCTTTTCTGGTCTTAATAAAGGACCGAACTGATATTGTCCCGTTCTCCGGAGTAAACTTAAAAGCATTTGACAACAAGTTGATCAGGATTGTCTCCATCTTTTCCCTATCATAGTTAATATCCAGGTGTTTGGGCAAAATGTCCATTTCCATATTAATATTTTTCTGCTCCGCGATGGAATGAAAAGACATCGTCACACCTTTGATCACAGAGATAATATCTGACCGGGTAATGTTAAGTTTCAATTTGCCGGATTCAATTTTAGAAAGGTCCAGCAATTGATTTACCAGATCCAATAACCGGACTGCATTTCTTTGTAATACCTTCAACTGTTTCCTGAATTCTGGTATTTCAATCTTGTTGATCATATCATCTAGCGGCCCCAGGATCAAAGTCAGCGGGGTACGAAATTCATGTGATATGTTGGCAAAGAAGCGAGATTTCAACCGGTCCATTTCCTTTTCTTTCTCAAGCAATTGACGATTCTTTCTGTTTCTGATACGCTGCTGATAATACAATAGAGATAAAAGCAGTGAAATGGCTAAACCGGAAAAAATATAGGTATTCCGTCTAAAATCAGCTGCCTGTTTTTGTTCCTTCAGCAATAGGATCTCCTTCTCCTTCTTATCCGTTTCATAAATTGCCTGGAGTTCGTACGATTCACGGATTTTTGTCTGTTTATATAGTGAGTCTTTTACTGCAGTAGTAATTTCATAATAGTAGAGAGAACTGTCATAGTGATCCAATTCCTTATGGATCTCAATCAAGGATTCGCCTGCCTTTTGTATCCTATGCAAAGCATCAATTGACTTTGCTATCTGAAAACTCTTTAGTGCATGGTAAAGTGCGCTATCTAACTTGTTTTGTTTTATATAAACATTTGCAATCCCAATATGCGAAAAGGTTAACCCTAAGTTATCATCTGCTTGTCTATCTATAATCAGGCATTGATTATAATAGGATAATGCCTCATCATACATGCCCCTGTTTTCATAGATGAGTGCAATATTGTTTAAGTTGCCAGCTAAACTGCCAAGTTCTCCGTATTTTTTGTGATAGCTGGCAGATAGTTCGTAGCAGGCAATGGCTGAATCCGGTTGATCATTCGACCCAAGAGCAATGGCCAAAGTATGAAGCATATCTGCCATATCTAATGTATCATATTCGGTTTCTATCAGCAGAAGATAGGCCGTTTGTATATTTTCGAGGGATTTTTCAGGTTCTTTATATTGATAATACAGGTAGGAAATCCCCCTGTAACAATAGGCCAGGGCTTTTTTATCATCAGCCTCTTCCGCCAGTTTACTGGCTTCAATGTACGCGTTCATAGATTGGGTAAAATCACCTCTTTCAATTTTAACATCTCCCAACTTCTTTTTGGCCCAGGCAGCTTTTGAATAATCCTGGTTCTCAAAGAATATATTGACCGCTCGATTCAAATGAATTTCTGCTTTTTCAAAATCCCCTTCAGATTTATATAAAGCACCTTGTAGTTCTTCTGCCAGGCCCGTTTGTATCCAGTTTTCATTTTTTACGGCCAAAGTCACAGCAGAATCAGCGTATTGATGTGCCAGGGATAAATTTTCAGGATAGTAATTTTTGCTG
>CBDUCT010000066.1:0-12090 GCA_965365715.1 uncultured Cyclobacteriaceae bacterium
GGCGGGGAGTGGGACGGTGACCAGGCTGATGGTGGCCGGATCAACCTGAACTGGGATAATAAGTGGAAGTCCACCGTGAAAAACTATGAAGATAAATGGATCTTCGAAGCAGCCATCCCCTTCAAAACGCTTCGATATAAAAAGGGATTGAAAAGCTGGGGAATAAATTTTTCCCGTCTCGACTTATCCTACAATGAAAAATCAGCCTGGACACCAGTACCAAGGCAGTTTCAATCCGCTTCGCTGGCCTTTACCGGTAACCTTATCTGGGAAGAACCACCTCCAAAACAGGGTACAAACATTTCACTGATCCCTTATGGTACGGCGAGTGCCATTAAAGATGTTGAGAACAATGAATCGACGGAATATGATTACGATGTTGGACTGGATGCAAAGGTAGCTATCACACCCTCCCTTAACCTCGACCTGACCGTAAATCCTGACTTTTCCCAGGTGGAGGTCGACCGCCAGGTAACTAACCTCAGTCGCTTCGAACTGTTTTTCCCTGAAAGAAGGCAGTTTTTCCTGGAGAACTCTGACCTCTTCGCCAATTTTGGCTTCCGACGCTATCGCCCCTTTTTCTCCAGGAGAATAGGGCTGGAGGCACCCATAAAATACGGGGGCAGACTGAGTGGAAAGGTTACTGAAGATCTTCGGATCGGTGTAATGGATATTCAAACCGGAAGTATAAGCCCTCAATATGATGATGAAGGAAATATCGTTGAAGGAGGTATCCCGGATCAGAATTATTTTGTGGCCGCCATACAGCAAAAGGTATTTTCCCGCTCAAATATCCAGGCTATTTTTATCAATAAAGAATCCTTTAACTTGGATTATGCACAACATGACAGCAGTGTTCATAAGTATAACCGTAACCTGGGCCTCGAATACAACCTGGCGTCGAAAGATAATGTATGGACCGGGAAATTCCTTGTCCATAAATCATTCACCCCTGATGTATCGGGGGATGATTTTTACCAGGCGGCCAGCCTGGAGTATGATACCCGTAATCTTGGAATAGAGCTAACCCAGCAATATATAGGCCAGAATTATAATGCTGAAGTAGGATATATACCCCGGACAGGCTTGCACCGGATCAGCCCGGAATTCCGATACAGCATATTTCCTTCTTCAAAAAAGATCAATTCTCATGGTCCTCAATTGGAAGCCGATTTGCTCTGGAACACAGATTATACATTAACAGATATCCAGAGCACTTTCGTTTATGATTTGACCTTCCTTGACAGGAGTTCTTTTGGTGTTGGCAGCGGTTATAACTATGTCCTCCTTCAGGAACCATTTGATCCGACCAATTCGGGTGGTGAGGAATTGCCAGCCGGGTCAGATTATTCATGGTGGGATGTAGGTTTTGGTTATTCTAGCGCTCCTGGTAAACTGTTTACCTTTGAACTTAAAGCAATATATGGAGGCTATTTCAACGGGAACCTCTTTCAGTTTGAAGGAAGTGCCGGATACCGTTTTCAACCCTATGCCAATATTAATGTGGATATCGAATATAACAATATAAGGCTTCCTGAACCTTATACCAGCACTTCATTCCTGCTCGTAAGCCCAAGACTGGAAGTTTCTTTTACAAAGAATATATACCTGACAACCTTTGTGCAGTTCAATGAGCAAGCCGAGAACGTGAACCTTAATGCACGCTTCAGGTGGCGTTTCGTGCCGGCATCAGATATATACCTCGTATACACAGAAAACTACTGGCATACCGATTTTAACAGTAAGAACAGGGCACTCGTATTTAAGTTTATCTATTGGTTAAATATCTAAAATTTATTAATTTCCCCTTTGACTTTTTAGTATCATGATGAATGGGATGCCTTAAATTTTATTAAAGCATCAGGTTTCTAATACACTTAAATGCTTGCCTCTCAACAGGTAAGTCTGTCTTTTGAAAACTTTAAATTGTAAACGATGAAATTCTCTAAAACAAGACGAGACACAATAAAGAAAATAATGGCAAGTGGTTCGGTTTTAAGTTTGCCAGGACTATTACAAAACAGACTGAAAGCCGCTAATGCTGCTATGGGCAAGGAACTAAGTGAAAAAATAAACCATTCGGCCTGTAGATGGTGTTATAATGATATACCACTGGAAGAGCTTTGTGAAAAAGGTAAGGCATTCGGCCTGCAATCCATTGACCTGGTAGGGCCAAAGGAATGGCCAATTGTCCAGGAATATGGATTGACCTGCGCTATGGGTAATGGAGCAGGAATGGGAATTGTCAGGGGATGGAATAACCCGGTTTTTCACGAAAAACTGATACAGGATTTTATGAATCTGATCCCGGTTGCCGCTAAATATAAAATACCAAATATAATCGTTATGTCAGGCAACAGGGATGGTATGGATGATGAAACCGGCCTGAAAAACTGCGCCGAAGGGCTGAAAAAGATCATGTCTGAAGCAGAAAAACATAAGGTTAATATGGTGATGGAACTTCTGAACAGCAAGATCGATCACAAAGATTATATGTGTGATCATACAGTCTGGGGTGTTGAATTATGTAACATGGTCGGATCCGAGAATTTCAAACTTCTTTATGATATCTATCATATGCAGATTATGGAAGGGGATGTAATACGGACGATCAAGGATAATCATCAGTATATCGCACATTATCATACGGGTGGTGTGCCAGGAAGACATGAAATAGATGATACGCAGGAACTTTATTACCCGGCCATAATGAAGGCTATCGTTGAAACTGGTTTCACAGGATATGTGGCGCAGGAGTTTATTCCGACCTGGGATGATAAATTGGAAGCTCTGGAGGACGGAATAAAGATATGTACGGTGTAAAGGGAAGGTTTATTGTATATAATCGGTATAACCTTCTGAATACATCATAAGTCTTTCTACTAACCTGCCACCCTCAACCTCTGGCCTGTTTTTATTTTCAAGGTGCAACATCAGGTAAAACCCATCCAACTCTGGAAATGCCTGATCTCTCGGATCATTGAAATCTTTAAACCTGGGATCACCATTTTTCATCCGGAATACCTCCAGGACATAATAAGAGACGGTAGCCTCACCTGTGGCATCCGTGAATGAGATAGAATCCAAACCGATATAGCTGTCAGGGAAAGTAAAAAATGATTCCCCGCCATTTTCTGATGCAAGTACGGCATCCGGGGTAAAAATATACTGTATACTGAGATCACGGGTAGTGGTCTCGCTTATCAATTCTTCTGATGCCGGATCATAAATAATGTCGGTTTTGCTCCATACTTTAAACTGATTTAAATACAATGATTCAACTGTAGGAACAAATGACAATTCTTCTTCTGCACAGGAGAATGCAACTAAAATAAATAACACAATCCATATTCTTCTCATAATAGTCTATCGAACACTAATTGCCAACACTGAACATATATGTAACGCAAATTAGTATATAAAATGTTTATGATTCTAAGCTTTTTGCTTAAATTTCTATTAAATTTATTTAATAATCCTGCTGAAATGAGATTCCCTCTGCAGAAATTGATATTTGTATTCCTCTTCCTGTCCATCAATACAATTTCATCAAGCCAGGTATACGATCTGGATTCCCTTTACAAGAATTCTCCACAATTCAAGGCTGCCATTAACAATATCAAGGATACCTTTGACTTGTTCAATAATGAAGAAATCTTGCATGTCCGGATCATATCCGATTTCAGGAACCTGATAAAAAGAAAATATCAGGATGAATATCAACCAGCTGTAATCGAAACCATTTTATTTGATACCATAGCTGTCAGAAGAGAGTTGAAAATAAAGGCCAGAGGAAATTATCGAAAGGAGAAATGTCAATTCCCCCCCATAAAACTAAATTTTCCTAAAAAACAGGCAATTTTTACCCAGATCCAGGAATTTGACAAGATCAAACTGGTTGGGAATTGCAGAGCTGGTTCCTCGTATGATCAATATCTCATACAGGAATATTATGTTTATAGGATGTATAATTTATTAACTCCGTTCAGCTACCGGGTAAGACTACTGAGCGTAGAATATATCGATACTTCGGGCAAAAAGAAACCCAGGGATAACTATGCATTTATTATTGAACCTACGGATCAGATGGCCCTCAGATTGAATGCAAGGGAATTTGACAGGAAAGGGATCTCTAATCATAGTGTTGACCGGAATACTGCAACGATCATGGGATTGTTCCAGTTGTTGGTCGGTAATACAGATTGGAGCATACCCAATATGCATAATATAAAACTTTTAAGGGTAGCTGATGCAAAGTATCCAATGCCAATTGCTGTTCCATATGATTTTGATTATTGCGGAATTATTCATACCCCATATGCCATACCACCTGATTTTTTACCCATTGAAGAGGTAACGGATAGGTTTTATATGGGAACATGCAGGGAAATGATGGAATATGAAGAAGCCTTTAAAATCTTTCATAAAAAAAGAAGTGAATTTGAGGCTTTCTTTGCTGATTCGCCATATCTCGATAAAGGGGGAAAAAATAAACCACTGAACTATATAGATGATTTCTACCGGATAATAGACAGTAAGTCAGCCGTTAATTCAGTAATTCTTAGAAACTGCAAGTAATGATTAAATAATTCCTGCCTATTCTACTGAATTTGCATTCCCCAGATTTCGCAGCATATTGATGCAGTTCATCATCCCTCTTGCATTGTGATAGGTAGTCTTCCAGCCATGTGCCTTGTTTGCCGTTTTACTTTCAGGATTGGTATCCAGAGCGCCATTGTACCAGCCGCCATATTCATGATCGATCTGATAATTTTTCAGGAATTCCCATTGCTTTAGGAAATAACTGTAATAGTCCATTTCATCATCCGGATACAAAGAGTGAAGTAATAACATGCTATTAAATGCCTCTATTTCACCCCACCATGCTTTTTTCTCATCGATGATCACCATACTGTCAGCTTTGAAATACTTACCTTTATCATATATCCCTCCGTTCTCATCATCCCAGCCTTTCTGTAGGGTATGATCGGTCAGTTGCTTGATTACTTTAGTAGTTCTTTCTTCATGATTACCCAAGGCCTCGGCGGCTTCATACAATAGATAGGAAGTCTCGATATCATGCCCGAAGGTTACATGACTGGTAAACCATAGGTTTTCACCGGCAATCTCATCAAGCGTACTCCCGGTTACCGGGGTCCAGTCAGCTGTGAAATAAAGCAGAAGGTATCCCGGATCAGTTACCATTATATCCCTTACTACATGGAACATTTCATCCAGTCTTTCCCTGACGAGTTCATCAGGCCATACATGGTACAAGCTTGTCAATGCCTCAAGAATATGAATCGAGCTGTTGTAATCTTTCAGGCCCACGACAACACGATCATTTAGTCCTGTCTGATATTCATCTGATGATAAGACGGGTGATCCATCACGATGCAGGAATTCAAAATAACCCCCATTAACAGGATCATGTGCATTCTCCTCTATCCATTGAAAGGATTTTTTCGCCCATTCAAGTGCAGCTGGTTCTTTGGAAGCACTGTAATATTCAGCGAGTCCGTAAATGGCAAAAGCTTGCCCGTATATCCTTTTCTCATGAATATTCTCCTCAAGCGCATTTCCAGATTGATCAACGATAAGATAATATCCTCCTTCCTTTTCATCCCACATCTTACCGGTGAGGAATTTAAAACCGTGACTGGCATAATCAATAAACTCTCTCTGATCCGGATAGTTTTTATATAACATGGAAAGTGTCCAGATATGCCGGGCCTGGTAAACCAGGTATTTATCCTGATTGGGAAGTTGTTCCCAGTTATATGAGAAGTTGGTAAGGTATCCGCCATGTTCAAGATCGATAATTCTAGGGTACCATAAATCAATGATATCGTTGTACAGGCTTTTCTCAAGGGTATCTGCCATGGACAGGTAAGGTGATACCTCAGTTTTTTCTTTATGCTCGGAGCATGAAAATGCAAGAGAGATAAATATAGTAGCTGTTAAAACTCGAAAAATTATTCTCATGTCGGATTGAATTTAATTTAAAACAGCAAGTTATAATTTTCTGATGAAATAAAGCAAATATTTATTATTATGATCTAACTTTATTTGCATAGGACACCAGAATCACAAGAATCATTAATTTTATGATTTTATGTCGCGCTTATTTTTTATCAATCCATTCCAATTTGATTTATTTCATGGTAAGAATTTTTAATTTTTTTTTAATCTTTATAAGCATCACTAGTATATCGTTTAGCCAGATACTGGTAAATAAAAACAAAATTAATCCCTTAATAATTAATGATTTCTGGCCTGCCTCCTGGATAACCTGTCCGGATGCGTCCATTAAAGGATATGGTGTTTTTCACTTCCGGAAATCATTCAAAATAGAAAAGGTTCCGGAGGAATTTATTGTACATGTTTCTGCTGACAACAGGTATATTCTATATGTGAATGGGGTGATGGTAACCTATGGCCCGGCCAGGGGGGATCTGCAGCATTGGCGTTTTGAATCACTTGACATCAACAAGTATTTAATGCCGGGAGAAAACCTAATCGCTGCTGTGGTCTGGAATTTTGGTGAGCATATCCCGGCTGCCCAGATAACCAGGAAAACGGCGTTTATTATGTGTGGGAATGGGGAGAAAGAATCTATCGTCAATACCGATGGATTCTGGAAGGTTTATAATTATGAAGCCTATAAACCAATAACCGGGTCTATGGGATTGATAAGAACCTTTACTTTGGTTGGCCCTGGTGATTACCTTGATGGAAACAAATATCCATGGAATTGGGAGCAGTTGGATTATGATGATACCGATTGGGAAAATCCAAGGGTTTTGAGCGGAGGGACTCCAAGAGGAAAAGGTACAGACGGGGAATGGATGCTGGTCCCAAGGGAGATTGACCTGATGTACTTAGGAGAGGAATCTTTTCGGGAGGTTAGAAAATCCGAAGGCCTGGAAATCGAGAATGAAGATCTCTTAAATGGCAATATTCAGATCGAGGGAGATAAAACGGTTTCTATATTACTCGACCAGGGCTTTCTTACAAAAAGTTTCCCAAAATTGACAGTGAGTGGAGGTAAAAATGCTGAAGTGAAAATTGCCTATGCTGAGGCTTTGTATAATAAGGATGGCAGTAAGGGAAATAGGGATGTAATTGAAGGCAAAACTTTTTCCGGATACTATGATGTATTTATTCCCGATGGAGGAAAGAACAGGACATTTTCGCCTTTATGGTTCCGTACTTACAGGTATGTTTTGGTTGAAATTAAAACCGCTGAAGAACCTTTGGAAATTCATGAGATTATCAGTCAGCCTACAGGCTTTCCTCTCCGGGAAAGATCCTCATTTAAATCAGATGATCCCTCCCTGGAGAAAATATGGGATATCGGATTCAGAACAGCTAGTCTTTGCGCGGGAGAGATCTATTACGATTGTCCATATTATGAGCAGATGCAGTATGTTGGGGATACCCGGATCCAGGCATTGATCTCACTATATGTAGATGGCAATGATAAGCTTATGCGAAAAGCAATTAAGCATTTTGACGATTCAAGAAGACCGAATGGATTGACTCAAAGTCGGTACCCCAGTTCATCTCAACAAATCATACCTCCATATTCTCTTTTTTGGATCGCAATGATACATGACTACTGGATGCATAGGGATGATCCGGAATTTGTTCATTCCTTTTTCCCAGGTATTGAAAATGTACTGTATTGGTTTAATGCAAGACTGGATAATGATGATATGCTGGGGCCTGTTGAATGGTGGAATTTTGTTGATTGGGCAGATGAATGGCCCTGGAATAATGCAATACGTATGGGAGGTGTTCCTTTTGGAGTAACAGAAGGACATTCTTCCAATATTACATTACAATATGCCTATGCGCTTGATCTTGCAGTTGATTTGTTAAATAACTTTGGTTATAAAGTGCTTGCTGAATCATATTCTGAAACCTCCGTAAGAATCAAAAACGCTGTTTATGACAATTGCTGGGATGAGCAGAAGGGATTGCTTGCTGATGCACCAGGTAAAAATATATACAGTCAACATGCCAATATCTTCGGGATTTTAACAGATGCCATACCCGTACAATCACAGCCAGAGGTTATGCAGAAGATCCTTGAGGATAATTCCCTGATACAGTGCACCATGTATTTCAGGTTTTATCTATTTCAGGCTATGAAAAAGACCGGATTGGCAGATTTATACCTGGATTATCTTGATCAGTGGCATGTTATGATCGAAAATGGCCTAACCACTTTTGCTGAAAAGCCTGATCCAACAAGATCTGACTGTCATGCCTGGAGTGCAAGCCCGAATTATGATTTATTGGCGACGGTGTGTGGAATAAGACCGCAAACTCCTGGATTTAAAACCGTGGATATTCAACCTTATCTGGGGAAACTGAAAAATATCGAGGGCAGATTATTTATACCCTCGTTTAACGACTATATAGAGATCAATATGCAAAGAACTGGAGAATCTGGTATTTCCGGTGTAGTAAAGTTACCGAAAGGAATGACTGGTGCCTTTAGATGGAAAGAGGAGACTATTCAACTTATTGATGGAAAGCAAAATATATCCCTTCAATGATATAGTGTCAGAATTATGTAAATTTGAGAAGTGTAAATGCTTGAACGTCTGATTTTAATGATGGCCCTTTTTTCAAAATACTAATTTCTGTATGGGTTTCTCGAGAATATTGGATTTTTATAATAAAAAAATATACTAACTAATACTTTTAAAATACATACAATTATGGGAACAAAGAAAAGTTATTCAAGGCGAAAGTTTGTGAAGGGACTTGCCCAGGGTGGATTGATGGCTGGCGCCGCACCCTTCATAGTAACCCGTAAGCCATTTAAGGAATCGGTGATCCTGGAACCTGCAAATATCCAAGAAAGCAAAAAAGTATCTGCCAATGACAAGATCCGTCTAGGTGTAATAGGAACCGGGATTATTGGTTTTTATAATATCAATTCTGCCCTGTCCGTAAGCGGTGTCGAACTTGCAGCGGTTTGCGACCTCTATGATGGGAGGCTTACCCGTGCAAAAGAGGTTTATGGAGATCAGATCAAAACTACCCGGGATTACCGGGAGATCCTGGCCATGGATGATATCGATGTCGTCCTTGTGGCAACTCCGGACCATTGGCATGATATTATTTCTATTGAAGCCATGAAAGCAGGCAAGGCGGTTTATTGTGAGAAACCTATGGTACAGGAAGTAAAAGAAGGCCATGAGGTGATAAAAGCCGAACAGAAATATAATGCAAAGTTCCAGGTTGGAAGCCAGGGCGTAAGTTCAATTCAGATGCAGAAAGCTAAGGAACTTTATGAAGCCGGTGAGATCGGAGAATTGATACTTGTTGAAGCTGCCTATGACCGGCATTCTTCATTGGGGGCCTGGCAATATTCCATTCCACCTGATGCATCCCCGGAAACTGTTGATTTTGATACTTTTCTTGGAGATACAGCAAAAATGCCTTTTGATCCTATCCCATTTTTCAGGTGGAGAAATTACCAGCAGTTTGGAACGGGCATAGCGGGTGACCTCTTTGTTCATCTTTTCTCATGGTTGCATTATATCATTAGTTCAGACGGTCCGAATACTGTATATGGATCAGGAGGGACCAGGTACTGGAAGGATGGAAGAGATGTGCCGGATATACTGACTTGCGTTGTAGATTATCCGCAAGCGGCAACTCATAACGCCTTTAACATGCAGATCAGGGTAAACTTCATTGCCGGAGGAGGGGGAGACGGTGCCCTCAAACTTGTGGGATCTGAAGGAACTATAAAGTTTGCCGGGAACAGCATTTATTTAACCCGATCTCCTTTCCAGAACAAACCGGAATACGGAGGATATGATTCGTTATTTACCTTCCCGAAAGCTGTACAGGAGGAATTTGTGAAACAATATAATCTGAAATATTATAATGTGCCGGATATGATCAGTGAACCGGGTGAGGTAGTTTACAGTCCGCCTGAAGGATACGATGACAGGAATGATCACTGGGCTAATCTGATAGCTGCAGTAAGAGATAATAAGGCTATTGTGGAAAATGCTACATATGGTTTAAAGGCAGCTGGGCCATCTCTGGCAGCTAATGAAAGTTACTTTAATAAGCGGATCGTAAAATGGGATCCGGCTAAAATGGTTTATTCATAACCTGATAATAACCTATAATAAAAAGGCTATCCGATCATCAGATAGCCTTTTTTTACTTGGTTGTTTGAAATTTAGGAAGCTTTAATCTTTAATTTCTAGTCCATTGTTAAATACATTTTGTTTTGCATATTCCAAACGATAATACTTTATATTGTCCACTTGAAGAAGTGGATCGGAAATACTCAGAAAGAATTTTACCATAACATCATTGCACCTGCCCTGAGTGATGATGCGGTTATTATGATCCAGTACTACAAAAATCCGGTTCGGATCAGCTTTTGTACAAAATACATCTTCAATGTCTATTTGATCAAGGATTTCTACCGTTGGATCATCGACATTTTTCTTTTCTTCCTGAGCGGAAATGTTTGCATTGGCATAGCCAAACCCTGTAAATATTATGACCAGGGACGAAATTAAGAGTCGGTTAAGTTTAATGTTTTTCATGGCTATATATGTATATCAGGTTTCAAACTATTCTATTACCCTAACTAATGCCAAGCGTATGCCATAAATTGTAACTAACAGATATACAGTTATATACAAAATTTATACATAAAAAAGTTGTATCAAAATCGTACAGTTGGAGTAAAAGTGTATCAGGTATGATCTATAATTAGACTTTCTGATTTGATTTCTGACTTAACGATTGCAACTGTCCGGTTATGAGACAGATAATGTTTATGATATGGATGGGGACATCTAACTGCTAAATTGAATCTCAGTAGATGAAATTGGAAACAACTAAATTGATCATCGGATCTTTATACGAAGCTGTCTGCTGATCTTTCTATCGAGACTTCTTAAAAATTTGAATTAGACATCTCGATCCTGACCTTTACCCATATTTGTCAGGATTATATGTCCCTGAGAAATAACCTGATCCATGAGGTAGAAATTCTTTATATAATTACAAGAAACGATGATAAAACTTTCTCTTTATGCATTAATTCAATACGAGCCTGAATTCCAAATCTCCAATAATCACCACCTGAGTATGGCGGTAGGTAATCGTAATGTTGTTTGTTGATAAAAATTCCATAGTAACAGCGTTTCATAATGTTTTTCATATAGCATGCCAAAAAAAATAAACTCTTGATTACTAGTCATTTATTAAAAGTTTGATTTTTAGGGAGGGCTATTTAGATGTTCAATTATGAACAAATAAAAACTTTAGATGTACGATTCAGAAATACAATTCCGTAAATTTAAACGCTCAGTGGTTTTAAAATGAAATAGCAAATATGTTCAGTCTTTTCTCAGCGATAGTGTATCACTATTTAATATTTCTCCATCAACACTGTAATGTGACATGATCAGGAGCGGGTCATTATCAATTCGCGTTGACCTGGCAGTGAGGAATCCCCCAATAACATTTAAGTACTGATGTTCCGGCATGAGCATATCATTGCTCCAGCCACCGGCGTGTTCGTTGCTTGCCGGTCCGCAGGAATACTCTCGGATGCCGGTTTCATCATCCCGGGAAATATATTGCCAGTGCCGGTCGCCACAAACGACATACATGTTTTCCTGTCGGGCGATAAACTGTCTTATCTCATTTCCTTCATGAGAAAAGTCTTTGTTGGAATAATTATCATGCTTGCTCAACCTGTCTGGACCGACAATTGGGGTGGGACTCACCAGAATTTTAAATGTAGCATCAGATTCAGAAACAGTTTTGTATAACCATACCTGGGTACAGCCTGGTATATATCCTGGAAATAACGGTCATCACGTGATACCGACACAGGGACTCTTTCCATTACCTCTGGGGATATATCCTCTGGCACGCAACCCCATTGCTTCATGGTATAGTTGACAAAAACCTTTTCATAAACAAAATCGGCGAGTTTCTTCAGCTCTGGATCTTCAGCCTTAATCAACTGAAGAATTGGGACTTTGACTCCAAACCCAAACTGCTCAACCAGCTTATCCTCCAAGGACT